>NZ_RAWR01000601.1:0-404 GCF_003986945.1 Corallococcus sp. AB018
CGGTAACGTTAAGAACTTAGAAGTTGAGATTACACGTAATGATGCACACAGTCAAGTTGGCTAATTATAATAGATTAAAAATCTATTTTAATTATAAATAAAAATAAAGGGAGGCTCAAAAATGGGATTTAGAGTAAAAGTTGAGGGCGCAGAAAGTATTGATTTAAACATCGAAAGTATTGAAACTGTAGAGTTTAAAACAGATACACCAGATGATTCTAATGCACGTTCAACAGACTTAGGAACAACATTAGAAATCGCTGGTAAAATTTTGACACCAGTAAATGGGGAGGCAGCAGATACTACAATCAAGCTAGCACAATGGTCATTAGTACCAGCAGAAAAGGCTGATTGTTATAGAAACGTTAAAGTAGATGTTATTTCTGCTTCTCAAATTGTAAGAC
>NZ_RAWR01000602.1:0-402 GCF_003986945.1 Corallococcus sp. AB018
TCATAATAGCAATAAGAAGGGAGTTGCCCTACACACTGTTGAGAGAGAAATCAACATAACGAGTCTTAGAGAAATAAAATAGAACCATAAAGATGCCTGGAAGAGGCTGAGTGAAGGGACGGAACACACACTCCTCCATGCGATCGATGTGATCCACGAAAGGCCTATTGGTGCCAATGCCAGACCATTCGGAAATACAAGGAAGAGATTGACATACTTGTCTTGTGACGGGTCGGCCTTCTACATCTAGAACGTGACGACCCTCTGCATTAAGGACTTTATCAATAAAGAATGGCTCGTGTTCTTTAGGGACAAGACCCATAACAGGTAATTGCTCGTAGAAGAAGGCGGTCAGAAAATTGGTATGAACGAAGCTCCACACATTGTAGCGGCCCATGGATC
>NZ_RAWR01000603.1:0-402 GCF_003986945.1 Corallococcus sp. AB018
CAAAAGGAGTACATTTTCAGAAAAGGTATAAGTATTTCTACCAAAAGGGGTAAACTTTCAGAAAATGTGTAAATTTTTAGCAAAAGGCATAGACTTTTTGAAAACATATTTTCCATAAAATGTGTAAATTTTCAAAAATGTGTAACTGCTTTCACAAAAGATGGATGTTATGTCACAAAAGGTGTAACTTTTGTTTTCAAAAAAGGTGTAAGTTCTAATAAGAGGTGTAAATTTTATGGAAAAAATTATTTCACAAATGCAGTAACTTTTCAGATAATGTGTAAGTATTTCCACCAAAAGGTGTAAACTTTAAGAAAATGTATAAGTTTTTAACAAAAGGTGTATATTTTATGAAAGGAAGTTTTCCATAAAAGGTGTAAATTTTCAAAAAGGGTATAAATG
>NZ_RAWR01000604.1:0-401 GCF_003986945.1 Corallococcus sp. AB018
AATGATGGGTATCCGCTAGTTAAACCCCGGTGTATCATTGTATTATATTATCAAAATTTGGGGCGTCACAACGGCCACCTGGTTCGCCATTTTGTCTAGGCACAGGACCTAGGCGATCTTCGCCTTCGCCGAATTTCAAGTTTCCTCGAACAATGACCATGACATTGTCAACACGCTTACCAGAGCAGGCAAGCATAGTCACCAGATGGTGATCAGTGTCCATGGCCCTGAGAAAGTAGCGTCCCTATCGACCAGATGATTTCGCAAAGGTATAACAATGCCGAATAGCAAGGATTCCTAGATTAATCCTAAGTTGGCAATTTAATTCAACTATTCTTACTATGATTCGGTAAAAGTTTACGTTAGGTTGTGAAGGGAGTAGACCCCAGAAACGAAAGACC
>NZ_RAWR01000605.1:0-401 GCF_003986945.1 Corallococcus sp. AB018
CTTTTATTGTTTGAGACATCCTTTTTATACTTTGTGTTATAACTCTATTTTTTGCCTTATTTTGCATAGCATTTTGAGCATTCTTGTACACTGTTTTGGGTCTGGCCACCAACTGAAAAATATCATATTTTGGGCCCCTCTTTAACATTGTTGAAGGGCCCTCATCTGTTTAAGGCCTGCAGCTGTGACTTGCTTCTTTATCTCACATTTAGGGCCATTTTTGCATGCTAGTTTTGCCCTATTTGTGTTTATTGTTTGACCTTGCTTAGAACTGTGAATGTGCTTATTTTTGGGCTTTCTTGACTCTGTCTTTACATTCCATGTTCAAATAATGCATGTTTTGTATAGCTATAGGCTAATGCACGTGCCTAATTTCATGTTTCGGGTCGCATGTCATGCAT
>NZ_RAWR01000606.1:0-401 GCF_003986945.1 Corallococcus sp. AB018
GTAAGAACAGCAATAAGAGCAACAGCCCATCACAACAACATTTTGTCAGGGTGTATGGTACGTATATGATGGTATGGGTTTTAATTCCGAACCGTAAATTTAAATTCAGAATTAATTTGTGAAAATTAGTTTTTTAATTTTTCAAATCAAAACCGAATTATAGATTTAAAAAATAAATCAAAAATCTCTTGGATTGAACTGGACTAGACTGGTGGTTTGGCGAATTTTTTAATTTTTTTACTCAGTTCTCTATTATAGGAGTTATAACTAAAAGAAAAAAAAAAGTTATAACCAAACAACATATAGTATAACAAAAAATTCTTAGATCATAACTAAAATAATATCATAATCAACATTGCAATGAATCATAAATAACAACACAATAAATCATAATCAAAGAC
>NZ_RAWR01000607.1:0-400 GCF_003986945.1 Corallococcus sp. AB018
GTGTACTCGCACGGCAACCCGCAGGTGTCACCGTGGATGTACGACGAGGAGAAGGCGCGCGACTTCCTGCTGAGCTACATCGGCGGAGGCACGCAGTTCCCCTTCGACGTGATGGACGCGCTGTCACGCGAGCGGCCCGATGCGCTGCGCATCATCATCTCCGACAGCGACTTCCTCGCGAACGTCACCGCGGAGAGGCCCCTGGCGCCGGTGCTGGAGTCCATCCGGCGCTCGCGCCTCGTGGTGGCCATCCTCGCTCTTCCCGACGAACTACGCGCCCGGCAGGCGCTGGCGCCGCTGCTGCGCGAGCGCCGTTTCCGGCTGGTGGTGGTGCGCTGGCCCTCCGACTTCGCGAAGGCGGCCGCCGACCTCGCCCAGGCATTGCTGGAGAATTGAGTCC
>NZ_RAWR01000061.1:0-44772 GCF_003986945.1 Corallococcus sp. AB018
CGCCCGCCCCCGCCCCGGTGGTGGTCACCGAAGCTCCGGAGCCGGCTCCGGTGGCCCCGCCGGTGGCGGTGGTGGACGTGTGCGCCCCGAACCAGAGCCATTCGCTGGAGCAGTGCCCGGACCTGGATGACGACAACGACGGCGTGGCCAACGCCAAGGACCACTGCCCGGTGGACCCCGAGGACCGCGACGGCTTCCTCGACGATGATGGCTGCCCGGAGGCGGACAACGACGGCGACGCCGTGGCGGACGTGGTGGACAACTGCCCGATGGTGGCCGGTCCCGCGTCGAACCAGGGCTGCCCGGCGAAGCAGAAGCAGCGGGTGGTCATCACCCAGGACCGGCTGGAGATCCGCGAGAAGGTCTACTTCGCCTCTGGCGAGGCGCGCGTGATGCCGCGTTCGTTCAACCTGCTGGACCAGGTGGCGAAGGTGCTCATCAGCCACCCGGAGTTGAAACACATCCTGGTGGAGGGCCACACGGATTCGCGCGGCCGTCCGGAGACCAACCGGACGCTGTCCCAGCAACGCGCCTCCGCGGTCGTCCAGCGCCTGGCGATGCGCGGTGTCCCGGCGGACCGACTGATGGCCGCCGGCCGCGGCCCGGACGCTCCCGTCGCGTCCAATGACACCTCGTCCGGCCGTGAGCTCAATCGCCGCGTGGAGTTCCACATCGAGCCGGAGCCCACCTCCGGCAACGTCTCGCGCGACTGAGCCGCGGCCCAATCCCTCTCACAACCCCTTCACCGCATCCTTCTTTCAAGGAAATTCAATGACTCCCTCTTCCTGTCGCCTCCTCGTGGGGGCCCTGGCCGCGCTTTGCCTGAATACGCGTGCGACCGCCGAAGCGGCGCCGCTCACCACCGCCGTGTCTCCGGGCCAGCTGGCCGCGGCGCTTCCTGACGCGCCCCCCGCGGCGAGCGTGCCGTTCAGCATCCTGAACCTGGGGCCGGAGACGGTCATCTTCAGCGGCCCGGCGCTCTCCACCGTACAGACGACGGCGCGCTTCACGTTCGGCTCGTCGGCGCTGCTGGTGTCGTACCAGTGCGCGCTGGACAACGACAACTTCGTGGCGTGTGGCACGCCTCGCGACTTCACGAACCTGGCCGAGGGCCCGCACCAGTTCCTGGTGCGCTCCAAGGACCTGCTCGGGCTGCTGACGGACCCCACGCCGGCGACCTACTCGTGGACGATCGACCTCACGCCGCCGAAGACGACCTTCACGTCCACGCCGCCGGCCTTCACCAACGCCCTGATTTCGACGTTCGCCTTCAAGTCCTCGGAGCCGAACTCCACGTTCACCTGCGCGCTGGACAGCGGCCTGGCCCTGCCGTGCGCTTCGCCGTACCTGACGCTCCTGCTGGCGGACGGGCCGCACACGCTGGCGGTTCGCGCCCGGGACGCCGCGGGCAACCAGGAGACGGAGGCCACGACCTACTCGTGGACGGTGGACACGGTGGCGCCGGCGATTCCACGGGTGACGTCGGTGACGCCGGGCGCGACGGTGGCCGTCTCGCCTTCGGAGGTGAGCGGCCGGGGTGAGCCCGGGTCGGTGGTGCGCCTGATGATCGACGGCGTCCTGGTGGGCACGGCGGAGGTGGATGTCGCGGGCCAGTGGACGGTCGCGGTGCCGGGCACGCTGGTGGACGGGGTGCACTTCCTGACGGCGTCGGCCACGGACGCGGCGGGCAACTCCAGCCTGCCCGTGACCGTCGCCTTCACGCTGGACAGCACGGGTGCGGACACGCGCATCGTGGCGGGCCCGCCGCTGTTCAGCCCGAGCAGCAGCGCCAACTTCGCCTTCACGTCGGAGCACGCGGGCGCCACCTTCCGGTGCAACCTGGACGCGCTGTTCGCGACGCCCTGCACCGACCCGGCGGCGTATCAGGGCCTGGCGGATGGCGTGCACGTGTTCAGCGTGTTCGCCGTCGCGCCCAACGGGGTGCCGGACCTGACGCCGGCCGTGCACACCTGGAGGGTGGACACGGTGGCGCCGGTGGCTTCAGTGGTGACGTCGCCGCCGCCGGTGCTGGCCGGAACCGTGGCCTCCTTCGGCTTCGAGGCGAATGAGGTGCTGGCCACGTTCCAGTGCAGCGTGGACGGGCTGGAGTTCCAGGACTGTCTGGCGAACATCACGCTGGAGAACCTGGCTCCCGGGACGCACACCCTCCAGGTCCGCGCGGTGGACGCAGCCGGCAACGTCGGCGCCGCGGCGACCAACACGTGGGAGATGACCCCTGCCGGCGGTGGCACTGACGGCGGCACCGGCGGCAACTCCGACGGCGGCACCGGCGGCAACACCGATGGCGGCACCGGCAACGGCGGCAACACCGATGGCGGCGGCACCACGGACCCGGGCCCGGGCACCGGCGGTGGTCAGAATCCGAACGACCCCGGAGTGATTGGCGGCACGCCCTACGACGAGATGCTCGGCGGCGGACTGGGATGCGGCGCCACGTCCCCTGCTCCGGCCATGTGGGTCGGCGCGCTGCTCGCGGGCCTGATGGCGCGCGCCCGCCGCCGCAAGTCCTGAGCTTGCTCCCTGGGAGGACGTCTTCAAGCAGCTGCTCCGGGGGCTCCAGCCGCGGACGCTCGAGCACCGGCCGAATTGGCTCCGGAAGGACTGACGGCATTCCCCCCGCGCGCCTTCGCGGTGACACGAAACGGGGCGCGCGGTGTTCCCCTCCCATCGCAGCAACCGGGAGGGGAACACATGGCAGGTCATCGATTCATCGCGAGCACCCTGGGCGCCTTCGCGCTCGCCGGACTCGCGGGCTGCACCGACACCGCGGCCAACGTGGAAGCCACCGCCGGGCCCGTGACGTCCCAGGCGGAGTTGGCGTCCGTGGCCCAGGCGGCCGCCGGCAGGAAGCACTTCCAGGAGGCCCTGCCCGGCACCAACGGGCGCTCCTGCGCGACGTGCCACGTGTTCGCGGACGACACCGCGCTCAAGCCCGCGCACGTGGAGGCGCTCTGGGCCCGGAGCCCCGCGGATCCGCTGTTCAACCGCATCGACGCGGATGACCCGGCCGCCCCCGTGCCCACCTACGAGCACCTGAAGAAGGGCCTGGTGCGCGTGGTGCTCCCCCTCCCCGCGAACATGGACGTCATCGACGTTCAGGGGAACGTCATCACCGCCCCGGACCGCAAGGTGTCCGTCTGGCGCGGCGTGCCGAGCATCGCCGACACCGGCTTCTCCGGCCCCTTCCAGTTCGACGGCCGCGAAACCGACCTGGTCACCCAGGCCCAGAGCGCTGTCACCAGCCACAGCCAGGGCGGCACGGTGGCTCCGGCCGTGCTCCAGCGCATCGCCGCGTTCGAGCGCGGCGTGTTCAGCTCCCCTCGCGCCCGCTTCGTTTCGGAGTTGCTGGAGCGCGGCTGGCCCTTGAGCGCCATCCCGGATCCGGACGCCCTGCTCCTGCTCGACGCGTCCGAGCGGCGCGGCCGCGACGTCTACAACCTGGCCTGCGAGGCCTGCCACGGCGACCGCACGCGCAACCGCGTCGTGAACCGCGCCACGCACGACGCGCTCTTCTACGCGCTCAAGCCCGACGGCAACATCCAGTACACCGTCACGCCCAGCAGCACGGCCGAACCCGTGCGCGTACCCCGCCCGCACAGCGAGTTCCTCAACGCCGGCTACGCATACATGACCTACCTGGGTCAGCGCGGCGTCGTGCCCCTCTACAACACGTCCGTCGACTTCCCCCAGTACCGCTTCCGCTTCTACACGGACGGCACGCGCCAGCATGCCGTCACGGACCTGCCCCCCATCCCCGTCACCGCGAGCGGCGACCCGGATGACATCAACCCCGCGCTGGATGAGAACGGCGCGCCCATCGTGGGCCCCGCGCTCGCGGCCCAGTGGTACTCCACCGACCCCGGGCGCGCGTTGATCAGCGGAGACCCCGCGGAGTTCGAGTCCTTCGACGTGCCGTCCCTGCGCGGCATCGCCCGCACCGCGCCGTACTTCCACGACAACAGCCACGCCACGCTCGCGGAGACGGTGGACACCTACAGCCGCTTCATCCTCCCGGGCATCCCTTCCGTGGGCGCGCTGCCGGTGCACCCGCCCGAGTTCCCGGGCGGGCCGCCGGAGTCCCTCAGCCCCGCTCAGAAGAAGGATCTGCTGCGCTTCCTCCAGCGGCTGTGAACGCCGCCGCTCAGCGCCGCCACTCCAGCTCCGGCGCCGACACCCGGGGCGGAGGCGGCAGGAAGGTGTGCGCCAGTCCCCGCAGGCCCCGTGCGAAGAACTCCTCGCGGATCCACTGGCTCAGCGCCGCCGCCTCGCCCTCGTGACCCGGCGCCAGCCTGAAGGTCGCGTGCCACTCCACGAAGGTCTGCCCGGTCGCCGTCACCGGCGTCACCCGCAGCTTCGCCACGAAGTCGCGCACGGGCAGCGCGCCCTCCACCATCTCGTACGCGTAGCTGCGCGCATGCGAGTCGTAGGCCAACCGCGCCTCCAGGTACACCTCGCCGTCGCGCGTGGTGAGCCGGCGCAAGGGGCCGGCGGAGTCGGGACGCGTCACCCGCTCGCTGGAGACGACGCCCGGGTGCCAGCGAGGAAGGCTGTCAAAGCCTCCCACGCGGTCCCAGACCACGTCCGCGGGTGCCTGGATGAGTTGACTCGCATAGGCCTCGGCCATCAGTGCCTCAGGTCGTTCGTGCATGGACATGCTCAAGAAGGGGCTCCGCCCCCAGGGCGGCCATGCGACTGGAGGGCGCCCCACCGTCCACGGGCGGGCCTCCAGGCGTAGGGCGTGCCCCTCGGGGAGAGCGCGCTCCCCTCAGGCCGTACGGCCCTGGAAGCCCTCGTAAAGCCATACAGTCAACGGACCCGATCCCCCACCGCGTCGCATCGCATTCATGCCGCCCCCCATGTCAGGCATTGAGGCGCGTGATGTGGAGCAACGGCAGCGGAGTCGGAATCGTCCGAAAGGGCTGTTGTAAGCGCTCCGCATCCCGGGTCAGTCTGCGTGTGGCCCCGCGATCACCGGCCCACCTGGGGGGACTCGCCCCGCGGGGCAGGGTCTGGCGGGATGTGAAGCATTGCCCGGGCATGGCTGTTGAAGGCGCATGGTGCATGCCCCCCCTTCGCCGAGGAGATGCCCGATGACCTCCGCTTCCATCACCGAGTACGAAACGCGCCTCTATTGGCAGGGGGACCGGGGCGCGGTGCTGACGAGCGACCATGCGCCCCCCGTTCCGATTGGCCGTCCGCTGTGCGGCCAGCAAGACGGGCCCGTGGACGGGCGGTGGGACCCGGAGGCACTGCTGGTGGGCGCGGTGGAGGGGCGCACGCTGCACGCGTTCCTGGACGGAGCCCGGGAGGCGGGCGTGGGCGTGCTCTTCTACCAGAGCTCCGCCACGGCCCGGCTGGTGAGCGGGAGTCCTGACGAGGCCGCCCACTTCACCGACCTCATCGTCCGGCCGCACGTCGCCGTGGGCAGTCCACGGGAGGCGGAGGACGCGCGCCAGCTCTTCGCCCGGCTGCCGGCGCGATGCTTCCCCAGCTCCATGCTCCAGCTCACCCCGCGCATCGAGCCGGTGGTGGAGGTGTGGGCCCACGCCCGTCGCGAGGACGCCACCGCACCTGTCGAAAACCAGGCACCCGCTCCGGGAGAGGCGGACGCGGCGGTTCCCTGGGGGAGCGGCATGCGCAGTGTGGAAGCACATGCCGACGAATCCACAGACGAATCCGCCCACGAAGCCGGTGAAGGAGCCGGAACCGAAGCCCACGCCTGAAATTGATCCGCCCCGGCCGCCCGTGCCGGAGAAGGATCCACCTCCGGGCGAGCCCAAACGCCGGGAACCCCCTCCGCCCCTACAGGACCCGGAGGTGGAGCCGGGCATCCAGGACCCACCGGCGCATGACCCCAACCATCCGGGGCCGCCGACCATCATCGCGTGACCGCCAGCCCGTGCTGACCCGTACGGCGCGGCGGGAGAGCGCCCGCCCGCCTCGTGGCTCTCCACAACATTGACATACCGGCAGTCCATTCTTGTTCACTTGAAGAGAATGGCTTGCACCCCGTCCTGGACCTTCGTCCAACGTCTGCGTTGGACGGTTCCAGGAAGCAACGCAAACAATGCATTCAGGATGCAGGAAACCATAGACTGATGCGCGTTCGCCGCGCGCCATGTCCACGCTCCCTTCGACGTCCACACCGCTCCGGATCGCCGCCATCGCCACCGCCTGTGCGGTGCTCATGGGCCTGGTCGCGGCCTGGAGCGAAAGCCAGTCAGCGGGTGTCCGCATCGCCCTGCTGGTGGCGAGCGCCTTCGGACTGGCGGTGGCGGGCGCGGTGGCCGCTCTTCGCGCGGTGGCCCGGAGTGAGCGTGACTGCGCCCGGCTGCTCGACAAGGCGGATGACGCGCGGGCGCTGCGCGACGCGGTGATGGACATCACACCGGTGGGCTTCGCGTTCTACGACCGCGACCTGCGCTACGTGCACGTCAATGCCGCGCTCGCCGCGATGAACGGCCTGCCGGTGGAGGCGCACCTGGGCCGCCATGTCTCGGAGGTGCTGCCGGAGCTGGGCACGATGCTCGCGCCCCGGCTCGCCCTGGCGCTGGAATCCGACGCGCCCGTGCAGGACCTCGGCCTCCAGGTGGAGACGCCCGCCGCGCCCGGCGAGGCGCGCTTCTGGTTCGGGAGCTACTCGCGCGTGCGCGGCTCCGGCGGCGCGGTGCTGGGCGTCATCGCGTCCCTGACGGAGGTCACCGAGCGGGTGCGCGCGGAGGCATCCCTCCAGGAGCACGAGGGGCGCCTGGACGTGCTCACCCGATCGCTGCCGGACTACCTGTGGGGTGGGAAGCTGCGGGACGGCGTGTTGCGGGACTTCTACTGCACACCTGTCGTGGAGCGCACCACCGGCTATCCGGCCAGCGCCTTCACCGGCGGCGGCCGCGAAGGCACGCCCTCGCCGCTGTGGGCGGAGATGATCCACCCGGAGGACCGGACTCGCTACCGCGAGTGCATCGAGTCGCTGGCCCTGGCCCCGAGCACGGAGGTGGAGATCGAGCACCGCATCATCTGCGCGGACGGGCGCGTGCGCTGGGTGCGCAGCCGCGCCGCGGCCTCCGGCCTGGATGCCCGGGGTGGCGTGCACCTGGGCTGCGTCGTCACGGACGTCACCGACCGGCGGCTCGCGGATGAACTGCGCCAGCGGTTGAACGACAGCTTCCGCCGCTCCGCGACGGAGTGGCGCCGCACCTTCGACGCGGTGTCCTCGCCGCTGCTGGTGCTGAGCGCGGACGGCATCATCCACCGGCTCAATGAGGCGGCCCGCGTGCTCTTCCAGGAGGCGGACCCCTCCGGCCAGCCGCTCTGCGCGACCGCCAAGGCGCCGCCCTGGTCCAGCGCGGGTCCGCTGGTGGAGGAGCTGCGCGCGACGCACGGCAGGACCCGCCGCGAGGTGCACGACGCGGAGTCCAACCGCACCTGGGAGCTGTCAGCCGCCTGGGTGGACGAGAAGATCAGCGAGGCCCCCCGCATCATCCTGGTGGCCAGCGAAGTCACCCGGCTGCTGGAGCTTCAGGCCCACGTGCGCCGCAGTGAAACGATGGCCGCCATGGGCGCCATCGTCGCGGGCGTGGCCCACGAGGTGCGCAACCCCCTCTTCTCCATCTCCGCCGTCGTGGACGCGGTGGAGGCCACCTACGGCGCCCAGCCGGAGTTGAAGCCCTACCTGGAAGTGCTGCGCGGCGAGGTGCGCCGCCTCACGCACCTCACCCAGGAGCTGTTCGAGTACGGCCGCCCCACGCGAGGCGAGTGGACGGACGGCGCCGTGGGCTCGGTGGTCTTCGAAGCCCTGTCCGCCTGCACGCTCACGAGCGACAAGGCGGCCGTGACGCTCGAGCGCGAGGTGTCCGACGCGCTGCCCCCGGTGCGCATGGACGCGCGCCGCCTGTTCCATGTCTTCCGCAACGTGGTGGAGAATGCCGTGCAGCACTCCCCCCAGGGCACTACCGTTCACGTGACGGCGGAAGCCGTGGAGGAAGCGGGGCGCCCCTGGGTGCGCTGCACAGTCCACGACGGAGGGCCCGGTTTCAAGAGCGAGGACCAGCCCCACGTCTTCGAGCCCTTCTTCAGCAAGCGTCGAGGAGGGACCGGGTTGGGTCTGTCCATCGTCCAGCGCATCCTGGAGGAGCACCAGGGGCGCATTCGCCTGTCCAATCACCCCCAGGGAGGCGCGGAGGTGACCATCCTGCTGCCCGCCCTTTTCCCCGCCGTTCACACCGGCCCAACTCCGCAGTCACAGGTGTCATGACCCGCACCCGCATCCTGCTCGTGGACGACGAGCCCGGCGTCCGTCTGGGTATGAAGGGATACCTCACCCAGCATGGCTTCGACGTGGATGAAGCCACCAGCGTCGCCGAGGCCCAGGAGGGCTTCCGCTCACACCGGCCCGACGTGGCCGTCATCGATTACCGCCTGCCGGACGGCACGGCGCTGGAGTTGTTGCCCCGGCTCAAGGAGATGGACGCGGCGGTGCCCCTGGTGGTGCTGACCGGGCACGGCTCCATCGAATTGGCGGTGCAGGCCGTGAAGGAAGGCGCCGAACAATTCCTCACCAAGCCGCTGGAGCTGGCGGTGCTCAAGGTGGTGCTGGAGCGGCTCGTGGCCCAGCGCCGCGAGCGGCAGCGGCTCCTGGCGGACCGCTCGCGCGCGGTGCGCACGCAGGTGGACCCCTTCCTGGGCAACAGCCTCGCCATCCGCGCGCTGCGCGACCAGGCGGAGCGCGTGCGCGAGAGCGACAGCCCGGTGCTCGTCACGGGCGAGACGGGCAGCGGCAAGAGCGTGCTCGCGCGCTGGCTGCATGAAGGCGGGCCGCGCAAGGAGTCCCCCTTCGTGGACCTGAACTGCGCGGCGCTGTCCAAGGACCTGCTGGACTCGGAGTTGTTCGGCCACGAAAAGGGCGCCTTCACCAGCGCGGTGGCCGCGAAGCCGGGCCTGCTGGAGGTGGCGGACCGGGGCACGCTGTTCCTGGATGAAGTGGGCGACATGGACGTGGCCGTCCAGCCCAAGCTGCTCAAGGTGCTGGAGGAGAAGCGCTTCCGGCGCCTGGGCGACGTGAAGGACCGGCGCGTGGACGTGAGGCTCGTGGCCGCCACGCACCAGGACCTGCAGCTGGCCGCGCGAGAGAAGCGCTTCCGAAGCGACCTGTACTTCCGCATCAGCACGCTCATCCTCCACGTGCCGCCACTGCGTGAGCGCGCGGAGGACGTGCCGGTGCTCGCGAGCCACTTCCTGGCGGAGATGGGCGCGCACCGCGGCCGCGGCCAGGTGGAGCTGGAGCCCGACGCGGAGCGAGCCCTCATGGCCTACAGCTGGCCGGGCAACATCCGCGAGCTGCGCAACGTGCTGGAGCGCGCGGTGCTCTTGTCCGGCACGTCGCGACTGTCGCGCAGCGCCCTGCGCTTCGAATCCCTGCTCCCTACGGAGGAGCCGCTGGGCGAGGACCTCACGCTGGAGGAGTTGGAGCACCGCCACATCGAGCGCGTGCTGGCGCGCGAGGGCGGCCACGTGGAGCGCGCGGCGACGAAGCTGGGCATCTCCCGCAGCTCGCTCTACGCGAAGCTCAAGGGGTGGCAGCACAAGGGAGGCTGACGGTCACGAAAGAGGGTACGGGTTCAAGTTCCGTACTCCTCGCCACTAAAGGCCCGGCACATTCAACCGGTGAGTGTAAAACCCTGAGTTCGTCCCGGTTGAGAGGTTGTCAGCATGAAAGTAGCAAAGAGGAGGGGGCTCACGCTGAGTGAGCGTGCGGAACCGTGGAGATGGTGGAGGGAGAGACTCCACGAAACCGGGGCAACTTCAAATGCGCGCTGATGCCCTCTTGCTGGCCCTGGTGCTGATGGCCTCGGGATGCGCCTCTATGCCACAAGCGTATGAGCGCCGCCGAAGCTTGAGCCATGCGCCGAGAGAGGACTCCTCGCCCGCGTGGGTGGAGGCTCCGAACGATGACCTCCCGCGCGCCTGGAACGCTCTCCCCAGCGTCCTCTCCGGGCCCGAGCAACGGCTCCTGCGCCGCCAGCAGCCGCGTGACGACGTGACCACCGTGGGAGACAGCGCTGTCAGGGGCGGGAGCCGGAGCAATGCATTGACGCGGCAGGCAGTCCTCGACGCGACGAAAGACGTGAAGGGCTCCTTGCGCAGCGTCGAGGCCGCGTTCACCAGGCTGGCGGCCCGCCCTCCGGACCTCTGGGGCTTCAGCCTCACTGGCGTCTTCACGCGCTACCTCGACCAGGGATCCAAGCAGGTGACGTGGCTTCATGGCGCGCTTGGGAGCGCCACCACGTTGACGGAAGCGGCCTCGGAAGTTGGCGACACGGACATGGAGCTGGGCCTGCTTCGCATGACGGGATCAAAACTCCAGGCGGCTCAGTTCGGGACGCTCCTGCTGGCCACCTGGGTGGACTTCCTCCACCTCGCGGACGCCATTCTCAGAAACTGCCCCATGTGCAGCGCCGAGAAGCTCTTCGTGGACCTTCATCGCGTGCAGGGGTTGATGGAGCCCACGCTGACGGACCTCGCCTCACTGGACCCGGAGCGGGTGGAGGCAGCGACCACCGCGATGCCGGAACTGATGGGGAAGCTGACGCGTGAATTCGACACGTTCCAACGGGAGACCCGCGAGACCATGAAGTTGGGCGGGCGGGTCATCGCGGCCATGCAGGCGGTGGAGATGGTCACGATGATCTCCACGATGAAGATGGCCATGCCACGCGTGCCGCCCTCGGCCCCTGTGACGCTGGGCGTGGGCCTC
This sequence comes from Corallococcus sp. AB018, assembly GCF_003986945.1. Classification (NCBI taxonomy): domain Bacteria; kingdom Pseudomonadati; phylum Myxococcota; class Myxococcia; order Myxococcales; family Myxococcaceae; genus Corallococcus; species Corallococcus sp. AB018. The sequence goes on from NZ_RAWR01000061.1 coordinate 10,772, forward strand.
GTAATGAGCTCGGGAGGCGTCATGGTGGGCTCGCGGCTGGTGGTCTCCGCCGAGTGGGTGGAGATGATGCGAAGGCTCGTGCAGGCGGGCGTCATCTCCGTGCCTGCCGCCGGCGCGGCCGTCCTCATCCAGGGCGGACAGGTCACGATGGCCCAGGCGCACCAGGACTTGCCCAAGGGCGTGCGCGATGCGCTGGGGGACAGCCCGGAGGTTCGCGGCATGCAGGTGACGGGCAGGACGGGAGCGGGCATGTCGGATGCGCCCAAGCACCATGTGCTGCCGCAAGAGCACCGCGGATGGTTCGAGCAGCGCGGCTTCAAGGGCGACATGGACATCGACCAATTTTGCGTCCGGATGGAGCAGGCCCACCACGAAGCCATTCACGGTGGGGGGAACTGGAAGCTGGGACGCACATGGCCCGGCGAGTGGAATCGGCTGATCATGGAGGCTCTGCACGAAGCTGAGATCACGGCGGGCCGGAGGTTGACGCGGAATCAGGTCCTGGACATCGTCGTCGAGCGTATGAAGGTCTACAGAGTCCCAATCACGTTCACGAAAGGGAGGAGCCGATGACCGACGGACGTTCATGGCGGGAGAACTGGAAGGCCCGCTTGTATGAGCGCGTCCGCGAGCGGGGCTACGACTCAGTCACGGCTTTTGCCGAGGCCCGGCCCACCGCATCGTTGGTGGCGCTGGCCGAGGAGCTGGGTCCGGACGACGTTGCCGGAATTCAGGTGTACGATGGATTGGTGGCTGAAGCGGTGCGAAGTAAGCAAGTGACCCGCTTGGTGCGGGGACAACTTGTGCGCGAGCTGTGGGGGAGCATCCCTGATGGTTGGCCGGCCGTGTTGGATGACGACAACCGATTCAAGGTTGCCAAGGCGGTTGGCCCCTGGATTGCCTATACCCCAGACACGCATAAGGAGCGCGCACGCCAATGCAGGACGTCGCTCCTCGCCAATCCGCCCCCTGCTGGCTGGCGTCCACTCGGCCCCGACGACGAGCTTCTCCGGACGCTCCTCCCCGACGAGGAAGCCTGACCGGAAGCAGCGGCCCTTCGAGTCACAGTGAAGGAGCCGCCGTTGGCCAACGGGTTCAGGTCCCGTCCTCATCAATGTGTCTGGCTTGGAGCGGACTTCGCCACTGAGAGACCCTGGCGGCGGATCAACTCGTCCAACTCGAAGCGCGTCACGGATCACCTGCTCAGCGATGCTCGGCATACGCAATGTGCTCCTTGACCGGACTCGAACCATGTCTTGAACGGCCCTGAGGATAAACCCTCGACGGCACCGCGGTCCCGCCCCATCGCCTTGCGGCACAATGCCGTCCAGAGGCATGAGGAAGAGGCCGCCCGGCGTCCGCGCTTCCGTTTTCGAGACGCTTTTCATCTCAACTTGAGACAGCCGAGACACGCTCGCGCCCCGGCTTCGTGCTCGCGGCGGCGGCGCGGTTCGTGCTCTCGCCTCCGGTGAAATCCAGCCCGGGGCGCACCGAATGAATCACTTCCAGGACGGCACGAAGGACCCGGCGAAGGTGCGGGTCCTCTTCGTTGCCTGGTTTCTCCGCGAGGACCGGCGGTGGCTGGGCGCGTTCCTCCCGCCAGAGCGCTTCGAGTGCTCCTACGTGGGCCTGGAGGAGGCTGTCGACTCGACCCGGAAGCGCACGCCCTGGAAGAAGTGGTGGCAGTTCTTCCGCCTGGCGCTGAAGGCCCGGCGGGAGCTGGCCCGGCATCCCCAGGATCTCATCGTCACGGCCTTCCCACAGGTGGGTTTCACCGTGGGGCTCGTGAACCTGCTGACCTTCGCGCGCACCCCGCACGTCATCTGGTACTTCAACTGCGGCCATGAGTACCGGGGGCTCCGCAAGTGGCTGTCGCGGCTCGCGTACCGGGGCGTTGACCGGTGCCTCGTCTACACGCGGCACGAGCGCTCGGTCTATGCGCGCGTCTTCGCCCTGCCGAAGTCCCGCTTCCAGTTCACGCACCTGACTGGCGCGGAGCTGAAGGCGGAGGACTTCCGCGGAGCGCGTGAGGACTTCGGGCTGGCACCGCGCTACATCGCCGCGCTAGGCTCGTCGGGCCGCGACTACGGCACCCTCCTGCGGGCCGTCGAAGGCCTGTCCATGCAGCTCGTCATCGTCGCGCACCCGCATGCGCTCCCACCCGGGCCCGTGCCTCCGAACGTCAAGGTCCTCACCAGCATCCCCCAGCAGGACTACCTGCGGATCATCGCGGAGGCGGAGCTGGTGGCCATCCCCGTCAACAACCGGGAGACGGCGAGCGGACAGATGACCTTGATCCAGGCCATGGCGCTGGGCGTTCCCGTGGTGGCCACGCGGTGCATCGGGACCGAGGACTACATCCGCCACGGAGCGAATGGCTGGTTCGTCGAGATGGGGGACGTGGAGGAGTGGCGACGCACCCTGCGCTCCATCCTGGACGACCCCGAGGAGCGACAACGGCTGGCCACCGAGGCCCTGCGCTTTGCCCGGGAGCGCTTCACGGACCGGACCGGCGCCCGCGTGCTGGCGGCGCTCGCCGAGGAACTGTCCACGCCCCCTGCAATCTTTTACAACCAGGCACGCTCCTCGACAGCGGCACCAGAATCAGACGCCGAGCATTCCAAAGACAGACGCATCTGAGTATGATTGCGCGGCAACCTTCACGGAGGACGCATGCGCACGTTCCTGATTGGCGGTCTGCTGGCGATGGCTGTGGGCTGTGGCGGTCCCATGGAGCAGGAGGAGGAGCCGAACCTGACCTCGCAGGAGGCGCCGCTCCCGGACTGCGCCACCAGCCCGACCAACGTCAGGACCTACTACGACGCCAACAACTGGGTCATTGGCGAGCGCGGGTGCGACTGCGGGGACTGGATCCACTGGGGGCAGATTTCGAGCATCTACGACATCCGCACCTCCTGTTAGGCCCTCCGCGGAGCCGCTGCGGATGTGGACGACGAGCGTGCCGCAACCGCCAACCCCGCAACGCCCGTTGTTGCCTGTCAGGCAACTGTGGCCTCCCAGGCAACGACAGACGTCAATCCATGCCCTGAAGAAACTTCGCCTGGGGTCATGGCGATAAAGATTTGTTGTAGTCCGCACTCCGCGGCTCGACACTTCGAGGCCTGGAAATGCCTGTGTTTCATGGAGCCCGCCGGCTCGCGTTGTGCCTGCTCACGTTCGTCCTCGCCTGCGGTTCCACCGAACCCGATCCGAAGCCTGGGGAGGACGACGACAGCGACAAGGTCGCGGCGCTCACCCTCTCGCCGAACGGGGCGACGCTCCTGGTGGGCGAATCGCTGACCCTGGCCGCCCAGGCGCGCGACGACAGCGGCCACGCGCTCCAGAACGTCCAGGTGACCTGGTCCTCCCAGCTGCCCGCGTACGCCACGGTGGCCGGCGGCCGGGTGACTGGCGTGGCCCCGGGCGGCTCGGTCATCACGGCCAAGGTGGGCTCGGTGAGCACGACCCTGACGGTGATCGTGATGCCGGACGACGCGTCCCGTCCGTCCAGCGACGAGGTCCTGGCGTCCGCGCATGAGGCAGGACTCATCAACGACGAAGAGCTGCTGGCCTACCGGGTGTACGCCGCGTTCAGCGATCCCCGGCTGCCCCTCCAGTACAAGGCCCGCGTCGAGCCGGCCTTCGACGTCACCCCGCTCGAGGAGCTGCACGCGCGCTTCGACGACCTCTCCGCGCCGATGCAGGACGCGCTCGGGATGTACCTGCTGCGCCCGGCGGACCCGGGGAGCTGGCTCAACACGCCCCTGCCCGACGCACGGCTGAGCAGCATGAAGCGGCCCTCCTGCAAGCCCAGCTCCGACGGGTGGCACTCCATTTCGCCGTCCTACGCGAAGGTGAAGGTCTGGTTCGAGTTCGCCATCGCGGGTCAGCGCGAGCAGGCCGCCCTGCTCGATAACGCGATCGAGAATGAGATCTGGCCGAAGCTGATGGCGCTGGGCCTCAAGGAGCCCCTCACCGACGGGGCCTACAGCTGCAACGGAGGAAGCGCCCAGCTCGATCTTTACCTGTCCCGCAACATGAACGGCCGGGGATTGACCCTCCCGGAAGGCTTGGACAACACGCAGGCCGCCACCTACATCCTGCTGTGGGATGGGCTTGGCGATGACGAGCTCAAGGGTGCGGCGGCACACGAGCTGATGCACGCCATCCAATGGTCCTACAAGACGAAGGGCCCGCAGAACAGCTACGGATGGATCCGCGACGCGACCGCGAACTGGGCCATCGACCAGGTGTATGGACAAGCGCCGCAGCTCGAGCACGACTACGCCGATTGCTTCATGAGCAGCCCTGACCTGTCCCTGGAGGACCGCTCCCCGGGCCACTGCAAGTCGCCGGCGGCGGGCCCGCTGGCGGCACGCGACTACGGCGCCTACCTGTTCTTCCAATTCCTGGCGAAGAAGCACGGCCCGAACGTCGTGGTGGCGGCGCTGGAGAAGCTGACCACGGAGACCTCCAGCCTCACCGCGGTGGACTCCTCCGTCCCCGGCAAGCTGGAGAAGACCTGGCCGGATTTCGCGAAGGTGCTCTGGAACCAGGCGCCCATCGACGCCAAGGCGGAGTCCTTCGCGAAGTGGGACCAGCTCACGGAGAAGGTGAAATCCCACGCGATCAAGGGTGACCTGGCCGGCGCGCCCGAGCACAAGGAAGAGCTCCACGACGAGCTGAAGAACCTGTCCAACCACTACGAGCACTTCACGTTCAGCGACCCGAACACGCGCTCCCTGCTCTTCCACAACGGGTGGTTCAAGAACATCACCGAGTCGAAGGATCCGGTGAAGGTGCTCGCGCTCTGGAACGACGCGAGCGGGACGTGGCACGAGGAGGACTGGAGCGATTACGAGTACGTGGGCCTCTGCCGTGACATGAAGTCGCAGCGGGCACAGGACCTGATCATCATCACCAGCAACGCGAAGTTCGAGCCCGGAGGCGGCGGGAGCCTGAAGGCGGCGAAGACGCCCTACCTCAAGCGCAGCAACGTGGGCTGCTGGAAGTACAAGGGCACCACGAAGGCGGTCCTGCAGGGAGCAGGCTGGTCGGGCCGGGGACATATCCTGGACGCGAACGTGGAGTTCCAGGTGCTGGGAGCCTTCGCGACCTCGGACTACGACCATCCGAACCTTCCGCACACGAAGCGGCTGGGGGCCTTCATGATCATGCCGGTCAGCGGCGACTTCACGCTCGACGTCGACTACAACTCCGGAGGCTGCCGGTACACGCACGGGCCCACGAAGTACGCGATGGTCGCGTCTGGAGGGGTGCTGTTGATGAACCCCTTCAACGAATTGAAGTCACCGGATCCCGACACCCAGGACTGGCTGTCGCATGCGTCGCGCTCGTACACGTCGGCGCTTGGTGATGGACGCATCGTGGATCTCGCCGTCAGCGGTGGCCCGGACTGCCGGGGGCCGGAGAAGGATGCCCCCGGGAACATCCTCTTGACGGACACGGGTTCACCGCCGCTCGCCAAGCCCAATGGCGAGCTGTCCGGGACGTTCCCCTACGCGGACTCCACCTTCACCTGGACGCTGCAACCGCAGCTCGAACCCTGAGGCCTGGGGGCTCCCGCGGGAGCCCCCTCTCGAACGCGGCATCCCTGCTCAAGGGTCGTACAAATAGGCCCAGTTCAGCTGCGCTCCGGAGCCGATAATGGTGTTCAGCGGCTGATAAGCATTGAAGTTCTCGTGAGGGTTGCCGTAGCAGAGGTTGGCGGTGCAATACAGCAGACTGCCCGGGTGGCTGCCCGAATAGAGGCTGCGGACAGCCCCCGCCCACGTCAGTATGCGGGTGCCGTCAAAGCGCCGGATGATCGTTCCCAGGTTCAGCCAGCCTTGATAGGCCCCCACCTGCTTGTAAAGACAGAGCTGATTGCCCTGACGCGACGTCTGGTCGAAGAGCCAGAGGCTGGAGCCAGCACACCCACCATCCACGACCAGATCATCCAGGTCCTGCTGGGTGACGCCATCGCCACGGCGCTGGAAAAGCGCCTCGCGGGCCGCGACCTGGGCCCGCTGCTCCTCCCGGGTGATGAACTTCGTCTCCTGGGACAGCGTCCCATCCGGGAGCTGCCGGAGGATGGTCTGCGAAACGAGCCCGTCCTCCTGCCCCTCGGGAGCCTGCGTCAGCGCGTCTTCGGGCTCTCCTCCACATCCCATCAACAGACCGACTGCACAGACGACCGTCCACGGGTTCAAGCGCTGCATCATCGCCTCCTGGGTCCGGGTTGCGCGGATACTGCTTAAGCCAGTCTAGCATGTCTTTGAGAGAATGGATTCACGGCGTTCCGGATGACTGCGAAGGTGGCCTCGGGGCTCACTTCCTCTCCGATCTCCAGACACTGAGCCGCTACCACCTGCTCCACCTTCGGGTTTACGCGTCTCGAGCGCGCGTGAGACAAGGCCCCATGCCTGATTGGAAGCGGCTGCAGCAGCTCAACGATGGGGAGCCCATCTGGTACTCGGATCCCCAGCTCGACACGAAGGACGAGGTCTGGCTCTACAACAAGGGCGGCGCCCTGCGCGTCTGGAGCGAGCGTACGCTCGACAAGGGGGACCCGAACGTCTTCAAGGGGCTCGCGCCCGTCGAGCGACGGCACACCCTGTACCGGCTCAGCACCCTGCTTCACGTCGATGTCGAGGTGCGTGGCGCGCAGTCGCTCGTCTGCCGCGGGACGCTGAACGGCGCGCACCTCGTCTCCCGCATCGAGACCTTCCGCGTCGAAGCCCTGCTGGCGCGCTACCGCAAGCTGGGCTTCAAGGACGGCGCGCCGTGGAACGCGACGAAGAAGTTCGTGACGCGCCGCCAGTATCACCGGGCTCCGGACAAGTACTGGGAGGTCTGCGTGGACGGCGAGCATGTCTTCGAGGACTCCTCGGAGCAGACGACCCTCGCGAGCCGTGAAGCCGCCCTTGCCCGGGCCGAGCAGCGCGTTCGTGCCAAGGAGAAGGCGGGCTTCGTGCTCCACAACATCGAGCTCACCGAAGCCAGGTTCTCCAATCAGGAGCCCAAGCCCGCCCCCGGCGCGCCCAAGCGTGCGCCCCTGCCCAAGGGGCCCTCCTTCCCGAAGCCCCAGGACGCCTTCGAGGCTGTCGACGTGGCCATCGCGCTGCTGAAGGACCTGCACGAGCGTTTTCCCACGGGTCACTTCGTCGCGGAGCAACTCGACGCGGAGAAGGAGAAGAAGCGCATCGCCACGGCCGAGGAGCATGTGTCCTTCTTCAAGCGCATGCACAAGGCGCGCATCGGTCGTTGGAGGACGGCGAAGCCAGGCAAGCCGAAGAAGCGTGAGTCCAGTTGGGATTACTTCCTGCGCGTGTATGGCTCCATCACCTGGATTGTCGGCAGCAGCGCCGACCAGGATCTGCCCCTGTTCCTATGCGGCAATGTCACCGGCGGTGGCTGGAGCTGCCTGGAGGTGGCGGAGGACCTCTACGCGATGGATGACCTCGTCGAAGCCACTGGCAACACGGACCTGGAGGACCTCGTTGTGTTCCACGGCGGGTGGCACACCTCCAGGTCCTTCGCGTTCGACCCCCGCGTGGGGTCCGCCACGGGCGAGCTGGCCATCATCCCGTTCGACGAAGGCATGGAGAAGCTGCCCAGGCCCATGAAGCGCGAGCGCGTGCAGCCCTTCGGCCTGTGGCTCCACAAGCGCGTCACCCAGCTCGTTCGCATCGCGGAGCGGAACCTGCACGAGGCCTAGAACGCGACCTGGAACCGGGACATCACGACGTTCTCGGCTTCCCTGTCACCTTCCAGCGCCCCGCCCACGTAGGTCGTGTGGTGGTAGTTCAACGCGAAGCTCACTCGCCGGTTGAAGGCGAAGCGGGTGGCGACGCCGAAGCCCCGGGCCTGGCTCACGGAGCGGGTGGGGTCCGCGAAGATGGGGAACGCGTCGTCGTCCATGTCCAGGCCCTGATAGCGCACGGAGATCTCCAGCGCGCCGCCCTTGCCTGTCTTGGGGTTGAAGGGCTGGTGGGGCTTGGGGCCCGTGAACGACGCGTCCCCGCCCAGCACATACGACGCATACGCCTGCCACGCGTGGTGGCGCAGGCGCGCGCGCTGGTCACCGACGCTCACCTCTTGTGACGACAGGACGTACTCCGCCAGGAGCCCCACCGGGCCCCAGTAGAAGTAGCCCTGGGGCGACAGACGCACGTGCTCTCCGTCCGCGACGACGGTCGGTCCAGTGGTTCCGTTGTTCAGGAAGCTGAAGATGATCTCCTGGCCGGTGCTGCGCTGCGGCACCAGGACGGTCGTGGAGGTGTTGGTGGAGGGCGTGCCGAACTGGAGGCCCCGGGAGACGGCGACGCCCAGGCCCAGGCCCTGGAGCGCGGAGTCCGTATCGCCCTTGAAGGGCTGGGCGAAGACGCGGGCCACCAGGTCGAAGCTGTCGTCGGTGTTGACGTCGATGCTGGCACCGTCGGGATCGCCGTTGACCACCGCGAACGCATACGAGAGGCGCCCTCCTGCGATGTCGCCGTATAGTTGCAGGCCAGCGTCGCGGATGGGGACCAGGTCGAAGGTGAGCGAGCGTTCGATGAAGGGGACGTCCGTGTTGGCCTGGAGCAACTCCAGCCCGAAGGGCGTCTTGAAGCGGCCGGCGCGCAGGCGCAGCCACTCGACGGGGCGCAGGTCGATATACGCGTCCTGGATGAGCGGCTGATTGACGCCGAAGTCCGGCATGAGCCGGAAGTCCACGAAGCCGAACAGCGTCCCGTCCAGGAAGGGGCGCAGGCGCCGGATGAGGAACGTGTTGTTGGCGCTCCGGTCCGAGTCCGCCACATAGAAGCGGCCGTCCCCCTGGAGCTGTCCGCGGATCTTCAGCACGAAGGCCTTGTCGGCGGTGGAGAAGATGTAGCCCTCCTCGGAGAGCTGGACGCTGGGGGGCTCCGGGGCCTTTTCGGGCTCGGTCGCCTGGGCGCGGGCCGGGGGCGCGGCGAGCAACAGCAACCCCAGGGTGGCGAGGTGGGCGGCGGAGAAGGCGGACACGCGGGACCTTTCAGGCGAGGGGCGCCAGGGACGGGAGGGGGCGCCGGGCACGCACCCTCCCCGCGTGAAAGTGATGCTGTCAAGCGGCCTTTTCGCCGCTGTTAAGCCAGGCCCGTGGACAGACCGTTCAGCGGTCAGCCCGCGCGGGCCCGGGAGCGTGAGGGCAGCTCGAGCTGGGCCTGGACGAGCCGCGAGTAGGCTCCGCCTCGAGCGAGCAACTCCGCGTGCGTGCCCTGCTCCACGATGCGGCCCTTCTCCATGACGAAGAGGATGTCCGCGCCGGCCACCGTGCTCAGCCGGTGGGCGATGGTGACGCGGGTGCATGAGAGGGATTGCAGCGCCTGCTGCACGCGCCGCTCGGTGACGGCGTCCAGCGCGCTCGTCGCTTCGTCCAACAGCAGCACCGAGGGCCGACGCACCAGCGCACGCGCCAGGGCCAGCCGTTGCCGCTGCCCTCCAGAAAGACTGGCCCCCTGATCTCCCATGGGCGTGTCGTAGCCCAGCGGCAGCGCGAGGATGTCCTCGTGGATGCCCGCGCGCGTCGCCGCGTCCACCACGGCCGCCAGCGGGATGGACGGATCCGCGAAGGCGATGTTGCTGCGCACCGACGCGTTGAACAGCCGCGTGTCCTGCACCACGATGCCCAGCTGCTGGCGCACCGAGTCGCTCTCCAGCTCCGTCAGGTCCATCCCGTCGAAGAGCACCCGCCCCGCCTCCGGCCGGTACAAACCCAGGAGCACGCGCGCCAGCGTAGACTTGCCTCCGCCGGAGGGGCCGACAATGGCCGCCCATTGCCCCGGTGCAATCCTCAGCGACACGTCCTGCAGGGACGGTGACTCCAGCGCGCCGTAGCGGAAACGGACGCCCTCCACGGTGATGCCACCCGCCAGCTTCGGCGCGGGCCGCACCTTTCGTGCGTCCTGCTCCGGGGCCGTCTCCAGCAGGTCGTCGATGCGCTCCAGGTAGCCGCTAGCGAGCTGCACCTGCCCGCCCACCGCGACCAGGGAGGCCAGGGGGGCCAGCGCGCCCAGCGCCAGCGCCTGCGCCGTCAGCATCGCCCCCAGCGTCAGCTCGCCGCGCAGCACCTGCCACAGCCCCGTGCCCAACAACACCGACGGCGCGCCCACCTGGAGCCCCGCCGCCAGCGCTTCCACCACGCCCTGGTAGTAGCGCTTGCGCGAGGAGGCATTGAGCTGCCGCGTGTAGAGCTCCTCCCAGTGCCCCACCGCCTGTCCCTGCGCGCCGGAGGACTTCAGGACCTCCAGGCCGGACAGCATCTCCACCGTGAAGTCCTGGGACTTCGCCTGCGCGTGCATCTCGCTGGCCAGCAACTCCTCGCGCCGCCGCCGCGTCAAGAGCAGCACCAGCACCTGCGCCGCCGCCACGGCCCCCACCGCCAGGAGCAGCGGCCGGCTCAGGCCCGCCAGCATCCCCACCGAGGAGAGGATGAGCAGCCCGTCCAGCATCACCGCCAGCGTGGCCGCGCCCAACGCCTCGCGGATGATGGCCAGACTGTTGATGCGCATCATCAGGTCGCCCGACGAGCGCTGCTGGAGGAAGGCATACGGCAGTGACAGCAGGTGCCGCACCAGCTGGCCCGCCATGCCCACGTCCAGCTCCACGCGCAGCCGCACCAGCAGGGCCGAGCGCAGCGACGTGGCCAGGACGTGGCACACCAGCACCAGCCCCACGCCCACCCCCAGCGCCGCCAGCAGGTTCGTGTCCTGCCGTGGCACCACCTGGTCCACCCCCATGCCCATGAGGAAGGGCAGCACCAGGGACAGCACCTGCAGCACCAGCGACACCGCGAAGATGCGCGTCCAGTTGCCTGCGTGCCCGCGCAGCAGGGCTGGCAAGCGGCGCAGCAGGGCCGGCCGCGTGTGGCCTCCCCGGAGCGCGGACGTGGGCTCGAACAGCAGGGCCACGCCGGTGAAGGCGTCGCGGAACTCGTCCCAGGACAGCCGCCGCCGTCCCAGGGCCGGATCCACCACGTCCACCCCACCCCGCCACAGCCCGTCGAAGACGACGTAGTGGTTGAACTCCCAGTGGAGGATGGAGCCGCGGTCCAGCACGGGAACCTCGTCCATGCCCAGGCTCACGCCCCGCGCATCCAGGCCGAAGCGCTTCGCTGCCTCCACCAGCGCCAGCGCGTGCGCGCCTCCGCGCCCCGCCCCCACCGCCTCGCGCACCTCCGCCGGCCGCGCCGGGGCGCCGTGGTACGCCAGCACCATGGCCAGGCACGTGGGGCCGCAGTCCGCCGCGGTGAACTGCTGGAGGAGCGGCACCCGGCGCCACCGCCGCTTCAGCTCACGCCACGTGCCCATGCCTCACCTCCGCCCGCCGCGAGCCTGCGCCCACAGCGCGGCCGCCAGCGACTCCGTGCCCACCTGCACTTCGACCGTGTTCGGGGTGCCTGGCGCGTCGCCGCCCGCCGACGAAACGTCGTGCGCCCGGACGAGCATGCCCGGCGCCAGCCTCCCGCTCAACGCCTCTGGCACTCGCGTCCCCGTGTCCACCCACTCCACCTCGTAGTCGCGCATGCCCTGCGCCGTCCGTGCTCGCACTCGCAGCCCCGGACGCAGCGTGCCCTGGTGCTGTTCGGGCACGGTGAAGAACAGCCGCGTCCGCATGTCGCTCCCGGGCGATGGAGCAGTGGGCGAGCCCAGGGACAACACCTCCACCACCCCTGGGACGCTCACCACGCGGGCCACCGGCACGCGCGTCGCGAAGAGGCCCAGGAGCGCGATCGCGACCTCCAACGGCAGCGGCAGCCAGCGCACCCAGCTCGGGTGCTCCAGCCGCACCGGCTCCGCGGCGGGCCCGCGCGCATGGCGCTCCAGGGCCTCGTGCCTGAAGGGCGTGTTCCCTTTCTCAGCGGCCATGTCGCGACTCCAGCGGCGTGCGGAAGGACGCGAGCAGCATCCGGTCCCACGCCGGCTCCTCGTCGCTGATGGCCGCCAGCAGCGCGAGCGCGATGCCCACCGAGCCCGTCAGGAAGCTGGCGTTGTCCTCCACCCGGTCCGTGTAGATTTCGCGAGGGAACCACGCCGCGTAGCCACCGACGCCTTCGCCGGGCACGCGCCGCGCCACGAGCCGCGCGAAGCACTCGCGCGCTTCGCGGCCGAAGGCCTCCTCCCCCGTCAGCCGGTACATGCGGTGGAACAGGTGCGCCAGCCCCGCCTCGCCGTGGCACAGCCCGCCGTCCATCACTTCGCGCGTCTCCTCGGGCCGGCGCACCGCGCGCAGGCCCGTCTCCACCGCCACCCGCTCCCACTCCGCTTTGCCCACCGCGCGCGCGGCCATCAGCAGCGTCGCGGCCACACCCGGATCCCCGTAGCACCACGCGCCCCGCGACACCTGGGAGCGCCGCACCTCGTTGTCCGCGTAGTAGGCGAAGGCGGACAGCGAACTCGCGGGCTGCCGCTGCGCGAGCAGCCACCGCACAGCCTCCTCCAGCGCGGGCCCCACCCGCGCCCGGTCGACGTCGTGCGCCCACGCGGCCGCCAGCAGGCCCACCACGCCCGGGTTGCCGTGGGCCACGCCCAGGTTGTAGCCGCCATCCTGCTGCTTCTTGCGGGTGGTCGTGGGGATGAGCTCCGGAGGGGTCCGCCACGCCCGTCCCTGCGGCCCCAACTCCGACACGGCCAGCAGGTGGTGGACGACGCGCTCCAGGCACCGGCGCGCCCGGGCCCCCGGAAGCCGCTCCAGCGCGAAGACGCCCAGCCCCACCAGCCCGGCGATGAGATCGTAGTGCTGCACCCAATGCTCGACGCCCAGGGCGTCCTCCAGCGCCGCTTCCACTTCCTCCAGCGGATCTTCCTCCGCGCCCAGCTGATCCGGCAGCAGGTGCGCGCCCAGGTGCTGCATCACCCACGACACCTGGACGAAGCCGCCGTGCAGCGCCGGACGCATCCACTGGCGCCCCACCTCCTCCAGCGCACCGTCCAGGAAGCGCGCCGCGTGCTCCGGGTCATCCCCTCCGGGCCACACGCGCGCCAGGTAGCCGTGCAGCAGCGCCTGACTCGACAAGCGCTCCGCGATGCGCATGCCCTTGTGAGTGAAGGGCTTGTGCAGCTCGGTGGTGATGGCACGCACCGTCTCCGCGGCCTGGTCCGCCAGAGTTCCGGTGAGCAGCGGCCGCCACCGGGGGGCCTCCTGATTGGGACGGATGGAATGGGCCATCATGGGCGTGGCTCCTGCGCGCGGGCGCGCGCGAGCTGGGATTGGTAGGTCCGGGCGAGGAAGTCGTAGAGCACCAGCTCCTGCGCGCGCGCCGCGGAGCGCAGCATCCGGTTGGCGTGCATGTGCAGGTGGATGCCGGCAACCGTGGGCAGGGACACGCCGAGCCGGCCCTCGCGCGAGGCCACCTCCAGGCGCCGCCGCACGGGGACAAGCCGCTCCGAGCGCTCGCGCAGCACGGCGAGCCCCTCACTGAGCAGCGGGCTTCTTTCCGCGTCCGGCGCCCAGGCCGCCTCCAATGCGGCGCGGGCCTGCCGGTAGCGGGCACCGAGCTGGTGCGTGAAGGCCGTGTCCATGCGGAACTCCCGCCCGAAGAAGTCGCGGGAACGCTCGGCCACCGTCAGCTTCGCGCGCGCATCCAGGCCCAGGTCCTCCAGCAGCAGATCCATGCCCCGCAGGGTGAGCTGCCACCGGGCCTCCGCGCCCGCGTCCCCATCCAACAGTGCCATCAGCTTCAGCACCGCCTCGCTGTCCGCGTGGAACAACTCCTCGGCCAGGGCCATGCCCTCCGGACCGCCGTAGCGCTCCAGCTCTCGCTCGTACGTGTCGAGTTGCACCTTCCACACCACACCGGCCCGCGCCAGCGGTGCCACCGCGGCGGAGAGCGCCGGCAGTGCGTCGCGGTGAAGGCGGGCCGGATCCCCGTGCAGCCGCAGGCGCACGTGCCAGTCTGGATCCTCGAAGCGGATGAAGAACCAGCGGTCCACCACGCCCTCGCGGACGAGCTGCTCCACCAACGGCGTCACCGCGTCGCACAGCACGTCATCCGCGCCAGCGGTGCCCGCGTACAGCTTCGCGTAGAGCCACTCCGAGCCCGGCGCGAAGTGCCGGGGGACACCGGCGGATGGACCACTGCGCGGGGCAGGCACGGAAGCCGTGGGCTCCTGGCGCCGCACCATGGGGAGGAACAGCTCATGGACGAATCTCCCCTCCGGACCGTGAGTGCACAGCGAGTCCGGCCCGACGAGCTGCTCGCGCAGCACGGCGCGGGTGCTGTCCTTCACCAGCGACGCGAGCGTCTCCACGCACAGGACGTTGTCCAGGTCCAACGGCAGCACGTTGTCGCCATTCACCAAGGCCACGTGGCGCGGCAGGCCCAGCCGCTCGCGAAGCGCTTGCACGGCCCGGAAGCACTCCTCGCCGCGCGCCGCGCCCAGCGGCTTCAGCACGTCCGGCCCCAGCCGCCACCTCGCCAGCGACAGCACCACCCGGCCGGACACCACCCGCGGCAGGAAGTCCAGGCCCTCCAGCACGCCCCAGTTCCACGACAGGCCCACCGCGCGCCCCTCGTGCTGGAGCATGCCCAGGAAGCGGTAGACGCCCAGGCCTCGGGCGAAGTTGTGCGCGGTCGTGAGTCGCGGCAGCACCTCGCGGCCCAGCCGCTTCGAGCGCAACACCACGCGCCCATCCACCACCGACACCCGCAGGTCCTCCACCGGGAGCTGCTGCGCGTCGGGCGCGCCAGAGGCCCCCAGGAAGGGAATCTCGTGCCCGCGCAACTGGGGCCGCAGCAGCACGTTGCCAATGCGTCCCTCCGGCAGGTGCACCACCTCCGCGAAGACGGCGTCCGGGCGGAGCGCCTCCTCGGCTCGCAGGTGCCGCTCCACCGCGTCGCGCAGCGCCGGGTCCCCATGACAGAAGCGGCCCAGGGTGTTGGCGCCAGAGGGTCCTGCCGCGCCGCGCAGCACCAGCGAGAAGTCCCCGCTCGCGAAGGACTCGTCCGATGCGGCCAACACGCTGAAGCCCACGGAGATCGCGTCTGGCGGCGGCACGGGCTTCTCCGAGGACAGCGCTTTCAGGTCCTCTTCGCCCAGCGTCAGCACGCGGGCGCCCGGGCTGGCGGTCAGCCGACGCATCAGGTGCAGCTCGCGCGCACCAAACGTCCCTCCCGCATCCGTCGAGGAGGGGAAGGCCAGCCCGCGCAACAGCGGCGCCCCATCCGCGGCGGGAGCGTTGGACACCTGGAAGCCCACGCCAGACTCCTCGTCGAGCGCCTCCAGCAGCGGCACCTCGCGGCCCTCGTAGCGGCGCGTGAAGGCCTCGCAGAACGCGCTCAGCGGCGAGCGGCCCGCCTGGGGCCCCATGCGCCGGACGAGTTCCACCGCGCGCGTCACCTCCGCCAGCACCTCCGGTCCCAACGTGGCGCCGGGCGCCGGACGGTAGAGGTCCACCTGGAAGAGGCGCGGGAGCTCCACCTTCACGGGAAGCGCTTCGAGCCGAGTGGCGATGGAGAGGTAGGCCTCTTTCGACCGGCCGGGACCCTCCGCATCCAGTCTCGCCAGCTGATCTCCGACGTCCTCCAGACATGTGGCCGCCTCCAGCGCCACCTGCGCGGCCTCGCCGGGACCCGCCTCATGCGCCAGCACGCGCAGCCGCGCCACCAGGTACGGGAGCGGCTCCGGCCCGGTGACGGGCACGGCCAGCTCCGGCACCAGCAGGTCGTTGTCCACGAGCGTGCGCACGTACCCGGCGGCCTCCTGTGCATCCACCTCCGCGTCCAGCGCGACCAACGTCCGCACCAACTGCTCCGGCCGGGCCCCTGCGCGCGCGTGCTCCAGCACCGCTTCCAGGTACGCATCCGGCCGCACCGAGGACAGGTGGTGCCGGCGCGCCGCGCCCACGTGCCGCGTCTCCACGTAGCGAAGCCGCCCGGCCGCGCGGTACAGGCTGCCATTGGGGCGGTAGCGGAGCACCTCGCGCAGGGCCGGGTGGCGCACCAGCGCCTCCACCAGTCGCGTGAGGTAGTCCATGTCCAGACGGGTGTCGCGCTGGCACTCGCGCACGTCCGCCACCGCCAGGTGCGTGCGCGCTCCCAGGTGCCCCACGGAGCACGACGCGAAGAGGCCGAAGGGCGTGCAGCGCCCCGCCATGCGCAGGAAGTAGCGCACCAGGGCCTGCTCCACCTTGAGGCCGTACTCGCTGTCCGGCGCCTGGAACCAGAGCGGCAGCTCCTCCTCCAGCGAAGGCGACGCGACGAAGAGGGCCTCACGCACCTCCGGCCGCTCCACGTACGCGCGCAGCCTCGTGCGCAACAGCGCGCGATCCGCGTCCAGCGCCTTCGCGAGCGATTCGGTGGCGTGCGGCGCGGTGAGCCGCGAGTTCCAGTGCTCCATTGCGTCGAAGGGCAGGAGCGGAGTGCGCAGGACGAAGAAGTCCGCCGGTTCCATCAGGAATTCGGCGGGAGGCGGGCGCTGCCCCTCGGGAGCGCGGCGGCGGAGCTGGGACATCGCGGCGGACCTCGGAACCAGGTGCGGGAAACGCCCCGGGCCGGCGAGCACCGGCCCGGGGCAATCGCTCACCATGGCTCGGAAGCGGACCTCACCTCCGAGCGCATGGCGCACGCATCAGAAACAGCAGCCGAAGAACTCACCCGTCTGGCAGAGCGCGTTCGTGTAGCAGACGGTGGCCTCGGTCGGATCCGTGCCAGTGCAGGCGACGACGGAGGTCGGGGCGCCACCGGCAACCTGCTTCATCTCGGTCTCGTTCAGCGCGCGCAGGGTGTCCTTCGACAGCGTCAGCTTCTTGGTGGGCTTCTTCATGATTCGTCTCTCGATGTAAGGCCGCACGGAATTGCGCGGTCGAAACGAATTACGAAGCCACCTGGAATTCCTGGTCGTTGCCCCAATCACTTATCAGCGTTCCGCGTCCTGTGGAGGCAGCCACGTGAGCACGTTGCGCGACCACAGATTGCGGAAGGTGGCGACAAGCTTCGCGCGCTCCGCCGGGTCCGTCATCTCGTTGGCGTCGGCAATCTCAGCAATGCTGGTGGTGCCATCCGCGAGCCCGAGCAGTTCCCGCTCCATGTCGCTGGCGCCGAGCCCGGGGGGCAGCAGGAAGCGGGTCGGATCCAGGCCGGTGGTGCGTTCCACGCTCTGCGCCGTGGGGCGCTCCAGGAGATGAGGGTGCACCCACGCGCGGCTCCAGGAGCCCACCGCCAGCGGGCGCAGCGATTCCACGCGCGCGGGCGGCACCTCCTCGCGCAGCACCTGGAGGAGGGCCTCCAGGTTGAGCAGGGCCCGCGCCAGCGGCGGCGCCATGCACGGGGGCACCCGCGCGCCCGCCATCGCGCGCACCGCGAACACGGCGGTGGCGATGGACACCATCACCCCCGCGTTGGAGGCCCCCACGTGCAGGGGCCCCCCGGCGAGCCGCACGCGGCGGCGACCCTCGAAGACGAGCGGCCACAGGTCCGGCCGGGACTCCACCGCCAGGCGCTCCTGCTCCGCCGCGGTCCAATCCGGGTGCGCCTGCTTCGCCTCCTCCAGGCTGACGGACTCCCTCAGCCCTCGCACTTCGTCCCCCGTCAGCACTCCCGCGCGCGTGAGCAGCTCCAGCACGTGCGGGGACAGGCGCGCGCCGCACGCGGCCACCAGCACATCGCATGGCAGATGACGCGCCTCGCCGCCCTCGTGGTACGTGACGCCTTCGCGGGTGACGCGCACCGCGCTGGCGTTCGGCACCAGCCGCGAGCCCGTCGCCTCCACCAGCCGCGCGAAGTGCGGCAACCGGTGCATGCCCCGCGTCTCGCCGCGCATCAGCAGCGTCACCGGCTGGCCCGCCATCATCAGCGCCCCGGCCTGCTCGAAGCCGGAGATGCCACCGCCCAGCACCGCCACGCGCTGGCCGGCCACCTCCGCCGCGGAGCGCAGCCCCTCCCGCACCTCCACGCGCGAGCCGGGCGCCACTGAGTCTGGAGGCAGGGGCCGCCGCTCATACCAGGCGGTGACGAGCACCTCTTCGGCGCGCACCTCGATGCGGCCCTCGGGCGTCTCCACTTCCACCGTCACTCCATCCGCGTCGGGGCGCAGGCCCACGCAGCGGTGGCGGCAGCGGATGTCCAGGCGCCCCATCTGGATGACGCGTGCGTAGTAGTGCAGCACGTCCTCGCGCTCGCACTCCAGCGCGTCGCGGCAGTCCAGCGGCAGGCCGCCCACCTCCCAGTGCGAGGCGGGCGACAGGTAGACGAGGCCCTCGATATGGGCATGCAGCGAGGCCAGCGGGGTGGCGCCAGACTCCAGGGCCAGGGCGGGGATGCCACGTGCCCGGGCCTCGAAGAGGGCAGCCACCGCGGTGGGGCCGCCGCCAATGACACACAGCTTCGTCGTGAGGGTCGTCATGCGCGCGCCAGCCTATACACGGTTCGGATGCCCAAGCGCGATGAGGGCTTTTTTGAAAGGAATCGAGCCAGGATTGCAGCCTCATTTCGTATGGGATGCGGACACGCCGGTGAGCGGGGAAAGCGCATGCGCATCTTCCAGGACATGGGGAGGCTCCTCCATGAGCGGTGGATGAAGGTCCAGCACAGCGAGGAGGCCTTTCCCGACATCGCGGCCGAGGTCCTGCGGGAGCTGGCCCCGCATCAGGCGTTCAAGACGCTGGAGCCCCTGGAGTGGCTCTACGGGACGCGTGACTTCCCAAAGCAGCTCACCACGCGTCCGGGCTTCGGCCAGCCCGCGCTGACGGTGTTCTCCGACGCCCGCCTGCTCATCGACCTGTACTACTGGGTGGACGGCACCACCGACATCCACCAGCACGGCTTCTGTGGCGCCTTCCAGGTGCTCCAGGGCAGCAGCATCCACGGGCACTACCATTCCCGCGGCCACGCGGAGGTGATGGACCGCCTGAAGGAGACCTTCGACGCCGAGGAGGTGGACGGCCAGTCGGACGACATCGCCGCGCTGGCCGCCTCCCTGCGCGAGTCCACGCTGTTCCGGCCCCCCCTTCAGGGGCTGAATGGGCGCGGGCTCCCTTCTCATTCACTTCAAGGTCGCGCCGCTACGCTTCGGACTCCGGAGACGCCTGCGCGTCGGGTTGCTTGCTGGCGCGGACGACCGCGACCCACGCGAGCAGGACCAGCAGCAGTGCCGGAAACTCCACGATGAGCCGCGTCGCATCGGCGCTGCCACGCTCGGGGTGGGGGTCCAAGGAGAAGCTCAGCTGGCGCTTCCAGGGCAGCTGGTAGGTCCAGCTGGTGGAGTGGCGGCGACTGAGGAACTTCACCTCCCAATCCGAGGTCGGCCCGGGTTGCGTGGGGCCGATCCCGGTGGCGCTGGCGATATGAAGCCGGATCAATCGCGCGTCGGTCCAGCCCACCCACCATGAACGGCCGTGGATGAAGGGAGACCGCAGCGGCTGGGCGGAGGTCCTGCCCACCGAGAAAGAGTACCAGGGGCTGAGGTACCAGACGGCCGTCAAGGCCAAGGCCAGCACCAGGAGTGCCTTCGGGAGAAGACTCCGTGCTCGGGAGCGCCGTGACGTGGGTTCGGACATCTGCCCGCCCACTGTAGCGCCATTTCCCTCACTTCTCGTTAGCGAACGAGGACGAAGGCGGGGCTCCGTTCGATGCCGCAGGCCGCCTCACGCGTCTGACAGGCGAAGCCCGCAGCCCAGGATTCAAATCAAACCCAAGATGACGGTCAGGTCGTCCGCCCAAGCGGGCTCCCGAGGCTGTTTCAGCCCTTACCCTTCGGACGGCTCACCGTGTACATGACGATGTTGTGATCCGAGCCGCCCGTCGGACCGGCCCTCACGTTCGAGACCTTGCACCCGTAGGACATCGCATAGTCAATCTTGCCGTGGCCGTGGCTCTCCACACCGCCATGGGTGGTCATGCCCGCCTGCTGCGCAATCCAGCCGGGCGACCACTTCCCCTTCGTCGACGCCGGCTCATTCCAGTCGCCGCCGATGAGCAGACCTTCGTCGGGGTTCTTCGCGATCTTCCGCTGTGCGAAGCCAAGCAGCTTCTCGGAGAGTGACTTGTAGGTGCTCACGCGGTTCTTCGGCCCGACGGGCTCCCCGCCCTTCCAGTCGACCGAGGGCGGCTGGTGGGCCGAGACCACCTGCAGCCAACCCGCGAGCTTGACCGCGGTGGCCGCTCGCGGCGGAGCATGGCCACCACGCACGGTGGTCCAGCCGCCGCCCTCGCCCTGGATGGACGTCTTCTGCCCCTGGAGCAGGCTGTCCTTCACGAGGATGCCCGTCTCGCCATGGTCCTTGGCCCCGGGGAAGGTCACCAGGTGGTAGCCGGGGATGTTCTCCAGGGCCTTGTGGTAGCCGTTGATCTCCTGGAGCTGGACGAAGTCGAGCTTGTTCTTCTTGGCGAAGTCACCCAGCCACTTCTTCACGTCCTGGGGATTGCGGTCGCGCTCGACGTTGTAGGTCGCGCCCTTGAGCTGCGACGGGGTCTTGCTCTTGCTGTCGCTGCCACCGGCTGCACTGGCCTGGGCGGTGGTGCTGCCTTCAGTCCCGGGAGTGGCGGTGGCGCTGATGCGCTTCAGCGATTGGTCCATCCGCTCGCCGACGACCCCCTGCGGCTTCCCTTCCCAGCCGTTGTCGCGCTTGTAGGCGACCACCGCCTTGGCGGTCTTGGCGTCGAAGCGGTCGTCGGCGGTCCCCTTCAGGTAACCGGCCGACTTCAGGCGCTCCTCGACCTTCTGAACGCGGTTGCCAGTGGATCCGACGTGGAGGGGGCGGTGGTGGGCGTTGGTTCGCATGGTTTTCTTGATTCTCGACCATCGAGAGGGAATGTTTCCTCTGTTCGCGCCGACGCGGCAGAACTTGCCGCACCGCGACATGGCGACCCGGCTTCGTCAGGAAGAATGCAAAGGAACGAAGGTCTTGCTCGACGCGGGCGCGCGGACCCTCCACATCGGTCCGGAGCAGAGTTCCATCCGTTCGCGAAGGGAATGACACGATGAGCACTGGAAGCTTCATCTGGTACGAGCTGATGACCCACGACCCCGACGCCGCCGCGAAGTTCTATGGCGCCGTCGTTGGCTGGAAGATCACGGCCCCGTCCGAGTCCATGCCGAGCGGACAGGACTACCGCATGATCATGCGCGGCGATGGCGGCTCCGCTGGCGGCGTGCTGCGCCTTTCACAGGACATGGTGCAGCATGGCGCACAGCCCTGCTGGCTCGGCTATCTGCACGTGGCCGATGTCGATGCGTCCATCCAGGCCATGGTCGCCGATGGTGCCAGGGTGCTGATGCCGCGCATGGATCTGCCCGTCGGAAAGATCGCGATGGTCGCCGACCCGATGGGCACGCCCTTCTACGTGATGGCGCCGATTCCACCGCCCGGTAAGCCCGATGCGAAGAGCGACGTCTTCGACGTGAAGGCGTCGCAGCGCATCCGCTGGAACGAACTGGCCAGCCCCGACCTCACGCGCGCCAAGACGTTCTACGCGAAGCACTTCCACTTCCAGTTCAACGAAGTGATGCCCATGGGCCCGATGGGCGACTACTGCTTCGTCGACCACGACGGCGTTCGGCTTGGCGCCATCATGCAGAAGCCCGCCGAGAACCCCGGCCCCACCGGCACCTGGCTGTTCTACTTCGGCGTGCCCTCGGTCGCCGAGGCGCAGCGCGCCATCACCGCCAACGGCGGCAAGGTGCTGCAAGGTCCGCACGAGGTGCCTGGCGGCGACTGGATTGTCGTCGCAACGGACCCCTCGGGTGCAGCATTTGGTGTTGTAGGAAGCAAGGGCGAGTGAGCCCAAGGAGCGCAACCATGACGAACCCCGTGAACAAGGCCCTCATCTGCCTCTGGTACGAACGCGATGCCGAAGAAGCGGCTGCGTTCTACGCCCGCACCTTCCCCGGCAGCTCTGTTGGCGCCACGCACCGCGCACCGGGCGATTACCCGGATGGCAAGGAGGGGGATGCCCTCACGGTGGAGTTCACCGTGCTGGGCATTCCGTGCATCGGCCTCAATGGCGGTCCCGCCTTCAAGCACAACGAAGCCTTCTCGTTCCAGATCAGCACGAAGGACCAGGAGGAGACGGACCGCTATTGGAAGGCCATCGTTGGCAACGGCGGGCAGGAAAGTCAGTGCGGGTGGTGCAAGGACAAGTGGGGAATCTCGTGGCAGATCACCCCTGCCGCGCTGACGGACGGCATGAGTGATCCGGATCCGGCCGCGCGCAAGCGGGTGTTCGCCGCGATGATGGAGATGAAGAAGATCGACATCGCGGCGATCAACGCGGCGCGCAAGGGCTGATACCCGCGAGAAGAATGCAAAAGAATTCCGGGGGCTCCTTCCCTGGGGGAACGGCGGCTCGCACTCCCGCGAGCCGCTTCCACCAGGAGCCTTCATGTTCCGGATTCCGTCCCTCTGCCTCTGCCTCGTCGCTTCGCTCGCCATCGCCGACGAGTCCTCCAAGCCCGCGCGTCTCACCGTGGCCCAGAAGAACGGCTGGGCCACCTACGACACGGAGCTGAAGAAGAAGGAGGACGCGGTCAACAAGGCCTGCCGGTCGTCCTTGAAGAGCAGCTACGACAGGTCGACCTACCCCGCCTTCGACCCGATGAAGGATCGGACCCAGAGCGCCTGCCAGTCCGCCGTGGGCACCCTCGTCGAGGTCTGCGGCACCCCGGATGGCAAGGCGGCGGTGAAGGAGGCCGTCACCCAGACGGTCTGCAAGCTGTCGACGGAAGGGACCAAGGTCTCGCTCGACGGCAGCGTGCTGACCATCCACATCGACCCGGCGAAGAGCTCCATCGCGGGCAAGCAGCCCGGGAACTACAGCTGGAAGGGGGCCCTTGAGGAAGTGCTGTAGCCACGGCGCGCGCACCTGAGCGCCCGAAAGGAAGCATCGGAAGAACCGGCGCCGTTGAGGGGACGGGCTGGCGTGGTGCCGTCACTGAGCGCATGGGAGCGTCCCCCAAGGGGTGCTCCTCGCTCCGACAACCCACCGGATATCCCCCGGAAGTGGACTTGCATCCGATGCGTGAACCGGTATGCACGCAAGCCGGGCGTCCCCACCGGTCGCTCTATTCCGGCAAGGCATCCATGAGCGCTGAAGGGACCAAGAGCTTCCAGGACCTGGTGAAGGAGCAGCGCCAGAAGAAGCTCCAGGAGGAGATCGTCGGGCGGGGCGACGAGGTTCGCTCTTTCTGCGAGAACCTGGCCCAGCCCCACGATGCCCGCCGGCTCATCTTCAATGTTCATGGCCAGGGTGGCGTCGGCAAGACCTTCCTGATCCAGGCCTTCATGCAGCACGCCGAAAAGCAGCAGTGCTGCGTCGCGCTCTGTGGCGACTCGCAGCGCAGCGTCGTGGACGTCCTGGCGAAGCTCGCCAAGGAACTCCAGGCAAAGGGGCTCAAGTTCAAGGCATTCGAGGAGCGCTACCGGACCTACCAGCAACACCGCGCGGAACTCGAAAAGGATCCCGAGCTTCCCAGGGGAGCTCTCGAATTCTTCACCAAAGCCACGATCCGGGCGGGCTTGTGGGTGGGGACACAGGCACTGGGAGTGAGCGCCCTGATTCCCCTGCTCAGCGCGGATGACCTGGGCTCCAAGATGGCGGATGTGCTCACGTTCGTCACGCGCAAGATAAAGAGAGAGGACGACATCCGTCTGCTGCGGGACCCGATCGCTGAGCTGACTCCCCTGTGGCTGGATGGACTGCGCGAGGCCTGCAAGAAGCAGCAGGTGGTTCTTTTCTTCGACGCGTTCGAACGCTCCGCCGAGTTCCTCGACGAGTGGCTCCGCAATCTTCTCCTCACCGATGCCTATGGAAGGACACCCGCGGCGCTGCTCTTCGTCATTGCCGGACAGAGCCAACTTTCTCGCTCATCCTGGGCCGACCTTGAGCCCTACATCTCACGGATGCACCTGGAGCCCTTCACGGAGGTGCAGACGCGCACCTTTCTGGAGCGCAGGGGGGTGAACCCGCATCCCCGCGACGCGACCCATATCTTCAAGCGGTCCCGGGGCATTCCCGTCCTCGTGGAGTTCCTTGCGAGTGCACCGGCCGGCAAGGAAGCCTCCTTCGATCCCCACGACCACATCGTCGAGCATTTCCTCAAGGGCGTGGAGTCCCACTATCAGACCATCGCACTGGATGCAGCGCTTCCGCGCTGGCTGAACCGGGACGTACTGGCCGCATTGACGGCCCCCGGAAGCACGGATCCCGCCTTCACCTGGATGAAGAAGCGTACCTTCGTCCTGACCTGTGAGAAGGGCTGGGAGTACCACCCCGAGATCCGGCTGCTGATGCTCAACTACAAGCGGCAGGAATCGCCCAAGGGTTGGTCTGAGCTTCACCAGCGACTGGCCAATTACTACGAACAACGCCAACAGGAGCTCGCACTGGCGGAGGCGAAGCAGTTTCAGGACGAAGTGTGGCGGGACAACGCCCTGGAGGTGCTCTACCACCGGACGTGTGAGAACCCTCATCGGTTCAGGGCGTTCGCGCTGGAGGGATTCCTCCAGGCATGGAAGGTCAAGACCTCATTCGCACGGGACTGGGCAAAAACACTCCAGTCCGCGGAGGAAGACGCCGGAGTCGCAGTCGAGCGCCGCTGGGGTGAACGGCTCGTCACCACCCTGATGCAGGCCGAGAATGGCCAGTACCAGGAGGCCATGAAGACATGCACGGCACTGTTGAAAGAAGACATCCTCCAACCGAAGACATCCGCAATCGTTCTCAACTGGCGAAGCAGCCTCCATTTCCGGGCGCATCTGCTGCAGGAGGCCCACTCCGACCTTTCGAGGGCGATTGAACTGGCACCAGAGGATCCCAGCCTCTTTGCTGAGCGCGGCACGATCCTGTTCTACCTATGGCGGTACGAAGAGGCACTGCGGGACCTGACGCATAGCATCGAACAGTCCCCCAACCTGCCTCTACCCCATGCCTTCCGGTGTCTGACCTTCATCAACCTGTCACGGCATGACGAAGCAGATGAGGACTTGCGTCGACTCATTGACTTGGATCCCCAGAACCCCATGGGGCTCTGGCTGTCGGTCTTCCGAGCCACGCGCCAGGGGGATCATGCCGAGGTGGCGCGAGGGGTCCTGCTGCTAAGCAATCGATTCCCGGGGCACGTCAAAGAACTGCGAGAGCAGCTCAGCCCTTTGTCGACCGAGCAATTGCTTCAGGACATGAAGTTCTTCATCCCCCGGATGTTCCCTGAACTCAAAGAAGCTCCGGGACTTGAACAATATCTGGGTTTGTTCGCCAGCTCTCTCTCGGGTGACGCCGCGCCGCTGATTGCCACGTTCCAGGTCATCGCCGCGGTTGCCCAGGCCCGTCACCATCAACAAGGCTCCAATCTGGATCAGGCAATCGAATGCATGTCGCTCGCTATTGACCTGGAGCCCAACAATCCGCTGCACCTCATGGAACGGTCCGAGCTTCAGGCCAGACAGGGCCGATACGACGAAGCCCTGGAGGGCTTCCACCTGGCGATGGTTGCCGCACCGACGTCCGCGGACGTCTTTGCCCGGCGTGCCTACGTTCAGTTTTCGCGCGGGAATTGGGTGGAAGCGATTGCCGACCTCGATCGCGCTCTGGAGTTGAAGCCAAACCTCCAGAACTTCCTGCTTCGCGGAAGCATTCATCGTCTCGAGGGGCGACTTCCGGAAGCCCTCGCCGATCTGCGGAATGCCAGCATTGAGAGTCCCGAGGACATGCTGTTGGTGGCCTGCCGGATTCCCTTGCAAATGGAACTGAAGGATCTCGCTGGCATCCATGAGACCTACTCTCAGCTCTCCTCGAAGGCGTTGCAATTGGTTCGGCAGCTCAAGAGTTCGGCTGTAGTCAACGACAGACTTCCGCCCCTTGAGACGCTGCGGAACATGCTCGCGGAACGCGGATTGAACTCCACGACGATCCCGGAACTTTTCGAGCGGCTGCCGCGCTTCCTGGAGGAGGATGAGGAGCAGGCAGCGCGGAGGATACAGGCCGTCGCGGCAACCATCGAGGCCCCCATCCTGCGGATTCAGGGAAAGAATCAGGAGTCCCTGGATGCCGCCAGCCGAGCCGTCGCACTGGAACCGGCGGAAGCCGCACACCATCTTCAGGTGGCACTCGCGTGCCTGGTGTTGCGCCGTCCCATGGATGCATATGGCGCATCCACACAAGCACTGAAGCTTCAGCCCGGGGTGGGACTGGCGCATCAGGCCCGCGGCGCGGCCCTTTTCCTGGCGCGACGGTACACCGAAGCACTGGACGACCTCTCGCATGCCCTTGAAGCATCTCCCGATCTGCATTCATCGCTAGAGCTGAAGCTCACGGTGTATTGGATCCAGGGACGCTACGCGGAAGCACTCATTGGGAGCGAACAGTTCATCGCTCAAGTCTCCACAAGCGTCCGGGATCTGCGAAGTGCGCATGGAGACCTGTTGCTCCGCCTGGGCCGACGTGATGACGCCCAAGCGGTCTACCTGAAGCTGCTCCAGGAGGACCCCAAGAATTGGCGGGCCGCCTACAACCTGCTGGTGCTCAAAGCCGGGCAGGAAGGGCTCCCGGCGGTCGAAGATGAGCTCAGGGACGTCAAAGGCCTGCTCCAAGCCGCCCGCTCCACTCATGAAGCCCTAGCTTTGGTCCGACTCGCGGGTCTGGAAGCACTGATCCGCGAGCCTGAGCGCGCATTTGAGCTGCTGAAGGAGGCCATGGCGCTGGAACCCGCGATCACGCATTGGGCCAAGGGCGACCCGGCCTGGGGCGACCTGATCAGCGATAAGCGATTCCAAGACCTCCTCGCCGAGACAAGCGAGCTTCCTCCCGCGGGCTGACGCTTCACGTCCGTCCGGAGAAGAGCTCCACCACTACCGGCGCGCCTGGGCGCGGGCAATGATGGCCCCCCTCGTCACACCTGCCTGCTCGAAGCAGAGCGCAGCGCGCGCGAGCGCCTCGTTCAACGACGCGACCTCCTCGTGCTGATCCGCGCCAGGACGGACGAAGCTGGTGACGGCCCTCGCGAGTCTCGCGGTGGTCGAGTTGATCACCACGAAGAACCCCTTGCAGTACTCGCGAGCCAGGTCGGCGATCTCGGCCTGATGATCCGCCAGCAGCATCCGCTGGGAATGGGTCAGCGGGCGGGACCGCGAGAAGTCGATGATCAGCACATAGGGCTCGCGCCGGTGGATGAGCTTGGAAAGGCTCCGGAGGATGCTTTCCATCTCGCTGTCCGTCGTGGTGTCGCTACGCTGGACAATGGCCAGGGGCCAGAGCGATTCGTCGAGGGTGTACATGGAGGGAGATGTCTCAACCGGCGGTTTCGGTGAAACATACACCACCCGCGAATCAGCGCGACAGAGCCCTGAAACATGCAACACAATAAATCCGCAACAAATCAGATATCCATGTGACGTTGACACGCATCCGGGCGCGACGAATTTTCCAGACAGGAAGCTGCGCTTCTCCCCTGCTTCCAGGAAGCCGAGCCCCTTCACGCATGGATACGACAGGCGAGCCCCCCTTCATCTCCACCGGCCAGCTCCCCGCGGCGGAGCAGGTCCGGGCGTTGGTGGACGAGGCCTACCAGCGCCACCAGGGGAACACCGAGGGACAGTGCTCCCAGGTCTACCCGGCGCTCGCCAGGGTGGATCCCCGGCTCTTCGGCGCGTGCGTCGTGGGCATCAACGGCAGCAGCCATGGGGCCGGGGACGTGGACCATCCCTTCTCCATCATGAGCGTCTCCAAGCCGTTCGTCTTCGCGCTCGTCTGTCAGGCCTTGGGGCCCGAAGAGGTGCGGCGCAAGCTGGGGGTCAATGGCACGGGCCTGCCGTTCAATTCGGCCATGGCCCTTGACCTGAGCCCGGACGGGCGGACCAACCCCATGGTGAACTCGGGAGCGCTGGCGACCACGGGGCTCGTTCCAGGCAGCAGCCCCGAGGCCCGGTGGCGGTTCATCCATGAGGGGCTGTCGCGCTTCGCCGGACACCCGCTCGTACTCGACGAAGAGGTGTATGCCTCCGCGATGGAGACCCATCACCGCAACCAGGGGCTCGCCTTCCTGCTCCACGGTCTGGGCCGCCTGGAGGCGGATCCGGTCCTGACGACCGGGCTCTACACGCGCCAGTGTTCATTGGCGGTGACCGCCAGGGAGCTCGCCGTGATGGGAGCGACCCTGGCGGACGGAGGCGTCAACCCGCTCACCGGGATGCGCGTCGTCGACGAGGAGGTCTGTCATCACACGCTCGCGGTGATGGCCACGGCGGGGATGTATGAGACCTCCGGAGACTGGCTCTACGACGTGGGAGTCCCGGGCAAGAGTGGCATTGGTGGCGGCATCATCGCCGTCGCGCCGGGCAAGGGCGGGCTGGGCACCTTCGCCCCGCTGCTCGACACAGCGGGCAACAGCGTCAAGGGACAGCTCGTCGCGCGGTTCCTGGCCCCACGGCTTGGCTTGAGCCTGTTCATGTCACGCCCTCAGCCTGGCACGGCCTGGATCCCCCAGTCGTAGAGATCCATCGCGGTGGGATTGGGGTTCTTCTGTCGGATTCGCTAGAAACCCCTCCGTGCCGACCCCATCCCTCTCATCGCGCGGTGGCTTCGCGTCCTCCACGCTCGCGCTCTGGCTGATGTGTCTGGCCCTGTTCGGCATCTACACCACGAGCGAGGCGCGGCTGCAGACGGACTCGCTGTGGTCCATCCCTTCCGCGGCCAGCATCCTCCACGAGGGCAACACCGACCTGGACGAGTTCCGGCACTGGTTCTTCCCGGGGACCGCCTATGCACGCAACGAGGCCGGCGGCCACACGTACTACGTGTACCCGCCGGGCGTGATGGTCTCCGCGCTGCCGTTCCTCGCCGCCGCCGAAGGACTCATCTCCCTGATGGAGCCGGTGCTGCCCCGCCTGGGGACGTTCGGTGCCGAGGCGCTGGCCTGGCGGACGCTGTTCCGGCACACAGGGCGGGAGTACCTGGGCTCGTTCGCCCTCACCGAGCAGCTCATCGCCTCGTTCTACGTCTGTGCCGCCGCGGCGGTGCTCCTCGTCACCCTGCGCAGGCGGGTGTCCCCGGGGGCGGCGCTCGTCACCGTGCTGCTTTTCGGTCTGGGCACCACGGCGTACTCCACCGCGAGCCGGGTGCTCTGGCAGCACGGCCCCGGGCTCCTCGCCATCGCCTGCGTCATGCTGTTGCTGGCCCGGCCCGCGCAGACCGCGCGCACCGCGTTCCTGCTGGGCCTCTGGGTCGCGGCCGCCTATGCCTGCCGGCCCACGCACTCCCTCAGCGTCCTGGTGGTCACCGGGTTCATGGCCCTGCGCTTCCGCCGCCAACTGCCGGCCTACTTCGCGGGCGCGGCGCTCGTCGCGATACCCTTCTGCGCGTACCACCTGTCTGTCTATGGCTCGGTGTTCTCGCCCTACTACCGTCACACGGTGGATCCGCTCGCCGGACCGTTCTTCATGGCCCTGGCCGCCAACCTCGTCAGTCCTTCGCGAGGCCTCTTCGCCTTCTCACCGTTCCTGGCGCTGGGCGTGGTGGGCTTCGTCCAGCGGTGGCGCAGCCGGAGCCTGGAGCCCTACGAGGTCGCCTTTGCCCTCATCCTGGTCCTGCACTGGGCGGCCATCTCCTCCTTCTTCATCTGGTGGGCCGGGCACTCCATTGGCCCGCGCTTCTTCACCGACGTGCTGCCCTTCCTCGTCTACTTCCTCGCGTTCCCCGTGCAGGCGGTCCTGGAGGCCCCTTCACGGCACCGGGTCCTCGCGGGCGCGCTCGTCGTGACGGCCGTGTTCAGCTTGTTCGTCCACTGGCGAGCCTCGCACTCCTACGACGTCCACAACTGGAACTCCTCGCCGGTGGACGTGGACAAGAATCCTTCGCGCGTCTGGGATTGGAAGGATGCGCAGTTCCTGCGCGCCCTTCCCCGTGACGCCTGATTTCCGGCGGAGGCCCTGCCTCAGAGTGACGCGGCGATTCCCGGCGTGAGCCAGCGCACGCGCGGGTCGCTTCCCAGGACCTCGCGTGCCTGGGGCTCGGTCGCCAGCGGCTCGAAGGTGCCGAAGTGCATGGGCACGATGACGGAGGGGCGGAAGTACTTGCGCACCGCGAGCGCCGCGGTCCGGGGGTCCATGCCGTAGCGCCCGCCACCCACGTTGAGGAGCACGATGTCCGGGTGCAGCAGCTCCTGCACCAGCGCCATGTCGCCGAACAGCCAGGTGTCGCCCGTGACGCGAACCCCTTCCACTCCCGCGAGCCTCGCGGGCAGCACCACCCGGCCAGGCTCGTCGGGTCGCATCGTGGCTCCAGTATGGAGCAAGTCCGGGTCACTGCTTCGGCGCGGGCTTCTGCTCCTGGGTGTTGCGCAGGTCCGCGCGCACCACGGCGTTGCCGAAGCGCTCCACGTTGGTCAGCCAGGCCGCCGCGTTCTTCACGTAGCGCGCGGTGCCCGCCGTGTCCCACTTGTTGTAGAGGCGCGTGAAGCCACCGTCGAAGATGGCCCGCTTGCCGCCCTTGTCATGAAAGGCCGCCACCAGGTTGCCCGCGGAGCCATGGAGCAGCGGCGTGAGCTGCTCGCTCGGCTGGATGGTGGCGATGGTGATGCCCTCGTAGAGGTACTCCAGGCCGGTGGTGAGCAGGTGCCGGCGCAGCAGCCCCGGGCCCTCCCCGTCCTTGCGCAGGCCGACCGTCTGGTCGCCGATGATGTTGCCCACCATGACCGTGCCCAGCAGCGCCTGGCCCACCACGTTGGCGTCCGCGTAGTAGGGCGAGTTGTCGCCCCAGATGTACACGCCGTGCCCCGCGTCGAAGAACTCCTTGATGACCTTCACGTGCTCGGGCGTCAGGTGCTGCGTCTCGTCCGAGATGATCCACAACTGACACGCCTTCTGGAGCGCCTT
Organism: Corallococcus sp. AB018; assembly: GCF_003986945.1. Taxonomy (NCBI): domain Bacteria; kingdom Pseudomonadati; phylum Myxococcota; class Myxococcia; order Myxococcales; family Myxococcaceae; genus Corallococcus; species Corallococcus sp. AB018. Next base: position 41,594 of record NZ_RAWR01000061.1, read on the forward strand.
GCGCAGCTCCTTGGGGTCCGGCGCGCTGTTGACCCAGCGGTACACGGAGAAGCCCTTCTCCTTCAGCGCGGCCTTCGGCAGCGAGAAGTCGAAGTCCTGCGTGTAGAACTGGAGCACCGCCACCGTCTGACCTTCGAAGGCGCCGTCCACCGCGAGGTCGTTCTGGTTGCCCTTCGCGTTGCCAAAGCCGTCACGGGCCGCGGGGCGCACCGTTTCGCGCAGCTCCTGGGAACCGTCATTGCGCGTCACCACCCGGCGAACGCTCTCCATGGGAGCGTTCTCACCCGCCACCTGGTTGTACTGCGCGAGGGCGGGAGTGGCGGACAGGACGAAGGCAATGCAGCAGAACAGCGGACGGAGGGCACGCACGAGAACCTCGAAGAGAAGGACGTGGCACCTTCCACGCACGGCTCCGCGAAAAGTTCTTCAGCTGGCGTCCGCCACCAGGCCGGGCGCGGGCGGCACACCGAAGAAGCGCGAGAGCTCGGCCTGGGCCTCGCGGGCTTGCGCCGCGCTGATGCGCCCTTCGCGCTCCAGCCTCCCGATGATGACGCCAGCACGGGTGCGCAGGGTCTCGGGCCGCTGCGCCGGCAGCCAGCGACGCGGGGCGGGCAGCATGGCCGCGAGCATCGCGCCCTGCGCCACGCTGAGCGACCGCGCCGAGACGCCGAAGTGCTCGCGCGCCGCCGCCTCGATTCCGTAGACGCCCTCTCCCCACTCAACGACGTTCAGGTACAGCGCGAGGATGCGCTGCTTGGACAGGTGTGACTCCAGCTGGCGCGCGAGCAGCAGCTCCTTCCCCTTGCGCAGCAGGCTGCGGTCCGTGGAGAGGTAGAGGTTCTTCGCCAGCTGCTGCGTGAGGGTGGAGGCGCCGCGCCCCAGGCGTGCCTCGCGCACCGACTGCTCGAAGGCGTTCTCCACCTCGGTCCAGTCCACGCCCTCGTGCCGGTAGAAGCGCGCGTCCTCGGAGCACAACACGGCGTCCACGGCGTGCGGGGCCACCGCGCCGAGCGACACCCAGGCCTGACGCACGCGAGGCTTCGTGCCCGCCTCCAGCGCCTCTTCGGCTCGCTGCGCCATGAGCGCGGTGGTGCGCGGGTTCTGCGTCCGCAGGGCGCCCACGTCGGGCAGCCGCGCGGCCTCCACGCCGAACCAGAGGGCCAGCATCAGCCACCCGCCGAGCGCCCAGCGACGCCAGGCCGGGCCTCCGGAGGGCTTCCCAGCGGGACGCCGGGCTCCAGAGGAGGGCTGCTTCGTCTTCTGCATCCGGACGGTGGAGGGGCGCGCAGGGGGCGGACGGGATGTCATCTGTACGCCTACATCTGCCCCGACCCGCCCCTGCTGTCCAGAACGCGGCCGGACACGGATTTAACCCGGCTTAATTCGTCCGCTGCGGCGGTTCGCGCGACAACCCCTCTGACTGTCGCAGAGGGGGAAGTCCACATGCAGTGGCCGATTCGGAGCTTTCAGCCGTTCATCAACACCGTGAAGCCGTCCAGCAGCGGAGCCGTGAGCGCACCGCAACAGGCGCCAGCAGGTCCGCCTCGGCCGTCGAGCGGCACGTCGTCCTGGGGAAGCGCGTCCACCGACACCTTCAGCGGGAGCACGCCGGGGGCTTCGAAGCGCAACCCGCTGAACGTGCCGGACACCGCGCCCTCCCCCACCGACACGCCGATTCTCGCGAAGCCGACGGCCTCCAAGGACTTTGCCGCCAGTGGCTCGGTGATGCTGGGCCCCAATGGCATCTCCGGGAGCGCGAGCCTCGAGGCGGGGGTGAAGGTGGATGCGGGCATCTTCTCCATGAAGGTGGCCGGTTACACCGAGCTGGGGGCGAGCTTCAGCCGGGACGCGGAGATGACGACCTTCAGCGTGGAGGCCGAGGTCGGCGTGAAGGGAGAGCTCCAGGCGGACACGCCGAACGTCACCGTCACCGGCACCGCCCAGGCGGGCGTGCGAGGCAGCTACCAGGTGACGCTGCCGACCGCGGCCGCGGCGGGCATCACCTCGCCCGAACAGGCCGCCCAGCAGCTCAACCCGTCTCTGCCCCAGAACCTGCCGGTGGGCGCCACCGTGACGCTCAACGGCGAGTCCTTCGTGGGCACGGGGATGGAGGTGGTCTTCAAGAACATCTCCGGCATCTTCGGCGCCATCGGGGGGATGAGCACGGAGAAGGCCAGCGGCATGTCCCTCGCCGTCACCCGGCTGGACGACAAGACCGTCCGGGTCACCGCCGGCCCCACGGAGGCGGTGTCGCGCACCCTCGAGGGAAAGCTGGGCGTGTTCGATATCGCGTTCGGTGCGACGGACACGCGGCGCGTGGAGGGGCAGTTGAGCTCGCGGCAGGTGGACTTCGACATCTCCACGCCGGCGGGACAGGCGGCCTACAACCAATTCCTCGCCACGGGCGAGCTGCCGAAGAACGACCCGGCGAACGGCACGTCGAACGCGGCGACGGTGCAGATTGCCTCCGACACGCTCACGCGGGAGGTCACCTTCGCCATCGACCTGGGCGCGGCCGTGATCGACAGCAACGTGTACGTCGCCACGACCTACGACGCGGGTGGCCCGACGGAGTTCCAGTACACGGGCACCAAGGGCCCCGTCACCTTCTCGGTCAGTGGCGAGTGGAAGGACCCCGAGGACCCGTCCACGTACACCTATGCGGCCACCCTTCCGGACCTGGCCTCCGGCACCGCGAACGGGCTCCAGGACGTCTACCCGAACACGACGGGGACTGGCACCACGGCCTCCGTGTCCTTCACCCACGCGGAGGCACAGCAGGTCCAGCAGCTCGCGAAGGACTGGCTGACGGCCATCGAGCAGGGCCAGCCCGGATACGCGGGCAACACGCCGGAGAGCTGGGTGGTGGACGTCGCCAATGCGGCCACCCCTGAAGAGGCCATGGCCCTGCTGCTGACGCCGGAGACGAACAATGTCCCCGACGTGGTGGCGGAACGCGTATCCAAGCTCAGCGTCTTCCAGCTCAACAACGGCGGAGGACAGCTGCCGGGGTCGCTCACCCTCTCCGAGGGCTGACGTCGCGGATGTGAAGGCTCAGGGCGTGAGAAGAAATGAGCCTTCCGACTCGTCGAACCAGCCTTGCGCTATGGCGAGCAGGAGGTTGTGGGCGACGAGTGCGAGCAACCACGCGGCTTCGGCTCGCTTGCGACCTCGTACGT
>NZ_RAWR01000608.1:0-399 GCF_003986945.1 Corallococcus sp. AB018
GCACCGTGGAGAGGACGAATCTGTCTTAAGGATATAGTGTTGAACACTGGATTTGATCAAAAAATTTGTTCAAGAAATTAATTTGGTAAGTTATTAATTTACTTTTTGTTTTATTATTTTTTTGCTTCAGATTTTGATTTTGATTTTGTAACAAAATAAAATTCTATTTTGTTTATTTTATTGGGGTACTTACGTGTAGGTCCTAATAAGTGAACTTATTGTCTAATAGGTCCTATGGGAAAAATTTGTCACAAAAAAATGTCACTAATTGTAAGTTTTAGCGACAATTTATAAAAATCATGACAAAAAAAGTCACTGATTGTCAATTTTTAGCGACATATATAAAAAATTGTCACAAAAAAATTATTTTTAGCAACAATTTTACCAAGACTTATTTTC
>NZ_RAWR01000609.1:0-398 GCF_003986945.1 Corallococcus sp. AB018
GCTGCGGAGCAGCTCGGTTGTGGTCCTGACACCGAGATCTGCAATGCTCCTCAGTACTTCATTCCGGCCTCTCTGATGGAGTATGCAGCCGATCTTCAGAAGCAATTCCTTGAGGCATCTGACGACGATGATCAAGAGAATGAGCCAACTGACACTCCGGTTGACAATGTTCCAGCTAACCAACCACTTCGAGTAGAGCCTATTGAGCAACCAGCTGAGGCCGAGCTCCAGGCCGACACCGAGCTCCCAATTCAGTCTGTAATTCTGTCTGAAACCGGGCTTCGGGTTGATGCCGAGTTGGATGCTGAAATAGATGACCTTTTTAGCTGATTTTGCACCTTTTTCTTTTTTTTGGGTTACTTTTTGCTCTTGTACCCGGGCTATGGCCCCCCCTTTGT
>NZ_RAWR01000610.1:0-398 GCF_003986945.1 Corallococcus sp. AB018
ACGTAAGGGCGCGTTAAAGTAGATCTGAGGATGCCGTTGGTGGCGTTGGAGTCGTGAGAAGATTCCGAGCACGTTGGTAGGTAGTGCGAAAAATTTTTGAAAACAAAAAAGATCTGATCAGTGATGAAACAAAGATAACTAACAGAAAATTTGAATTTTTTTTGTTAATGAGCTATATATTTGAGGCTCTGATACCATGTAAAATAAGTTGAGAGAGGGATATTGAGAGAGTAATCTCTGTATTTTAATATATTTGAAATCATATAGAGAGTCTTCATTGTATAAGAGCTTCTGTGTTACAAACATCATCATGTCACAAAACATAATTATGAAAAGGGACCGAAAACAGACTGACAGACCGAAAGTAGACTAAATCCTATCTTAGCTGTATTCTATAT
>NZ_RAWR01000611.1:0-396 GCF_003986945.1 Corallococcus sp. AB018
GTTTTAAGAATCAGTATATCCGTGGGTATCAGATTCAAATTTTGGGTAGTGATTTGGGAAACAACGATCAATGTTTGAGAACAGTATATTCAGCTTACAAATGCGAACTGTGTGTTGTCAATGACCGACTGTGTGTTGTGTTTATTTAAGTCGTTATGCTGTCCGTTTTTCTAGTTGTTTATTTCCTTATTATGCTTTATTTATCTTTTTGCTAGGTAGTTTAGCACAATTGCTTTCGACCAAGCAGATATTCCCTAAGCACTCTGGACTAGAGGTCATCGACTCCATCGATCTGAGGATCTGGTAGACGGACAACCAGTGTTCTATTCCTTACCCCCGGTTGTCAGGCAGAGGTCGAGAAGACGTAGTGTATCGGTACCGAGATTGCCAGATCAG
>NZ_RAWR01000612.1:0-396 GCF_003986945.1 Corallococcus sp. AB018
AAGTTGTTTCATGAAACAAAGTTGAACTAAGATTATTAGTTAAGTTGATGTGATTTGGTATTTGGTCATTAGTTTCACTAGTTGAGTTATGTTATTATAAAAATTTCATACCTCAAATTGATATATGAGATGTTTGATTTGTAAATTGAGAGTTTGGTTAAATTGGGGATTGGTTACCTATAATCTGGCTATTAAATTTGTTTTCTGTATAAAAAAATTACATGTGGGTATCTGAAAGTGAGAAAGCCCCAATATGTGAAAAGTCCTAAATGTTAATGTTTTGGGAGTTGTTGGATTATTGGGAAAAGATTTTGTTTGGTTTTAGAATTGAGGATTTGATTGGAAAACACATATTAAACATTTGGAATATGGAGTATTGGTTACTCTTTGAAATGT
>NZ_RAWR01000613.1:0-395 GCF_003986945.1 Corallococcus sp. AB018
GTGCAATTTTCCCTAAAATATATTCAGGAAGGAGAATGATTTATTTATTTACTTGATAAGAGATGCATTGAGATCGAATCATCTATTTATACTTTCTTTGCCTTTTATTCTAAATTATTTTTGTATTTATATAATTAGAATTTGAGCATATTGTGGAAAAAAAGAATATTATTTAAGTAGAATTAATAAGTACAAAAGGTAAATTCTACGGCAGTTTACTGGGTAAAAATATAATTTATTTTTAATATTTTTTAGAGGAATTTTTAATTTAGTGTGTTCTCTTAAAATAAAAATTACAGATAAATGGTAAACTGCATACATATTAATAATTAAAATCATACAATTTTTCATAAATCTGTCATAATTTTCTGATAATATCACGTTCGGTAATTTCC
>NZ_RAWR01000614.1:0-393 GCF_003986945.1 Corallococcus sp. AB018
GTACTCATTACTCAAGGAATCAAAGCAAAGCCCAGAAACAATATAGTAGTCCTCATCATGCAAGTCCTTGTATCCCAGGACTTTCTTCGAACACCTGGTGAGCGGATTCCATAAGAACAAATCATCGTGAACCCGAATAAGAATCAACCCATTACACGAACCGAAGATTTCAACATCACCATGAGATGGGTTTTTTTGGCTTGGTTTAGGAACGCGTTTCACGCAACAATCTTCATCGATGGAGTAAAGAGATGAAAACATTCCACAAACGAGAACCTTGTGTTTTAGAACAACGCTTTTCACAGAACCTGATTGAATCAAAGAACGCCATTGCTTGGAAACGAGATTGAATTGGAGGAGTGATTTGAGAGGTAATCTTGAGAGTATTTCGAT
>NZ_RAWR01000615.1:0-393 GCF_003986945.1 Corallococcus sp. AB018
GTAGTGATGGGTCATCACTCATGTCCATCTATGTGTCCATCTCTCACCTCACCCTTTGCCTTCTTCTATGCAAACATTTCAACTGTTATATTTATAATCTCTCAATCTCCTCTTCTGTGTATCTTTGTTATTTTCATCTTACCCCTTCAAATGCCAACCACCAATCTTATCATTCTCTGTAATAATTTTTAACGTAATAATCTTGTGATTTAAACATGTAATTGATTGTCTTTTGGGGTTTGAACTATCCTTAAATCACCCATGCAAGATTATTATACATTTTTTGTGTGCATAGAATCCTAGTATCTATATGTACACACAGTGAATACATTGCTTGATTATTCACGATGACTTCAAATGAGGGCACATCGAAAGATTGTTCACTGAATAATT
>NZ_RAWR01000062.1:0-44443 GCF_003986945.1 Corallococcus sp. AB018
TATAAGAGACAGGTCCCCCGCCACCTGACAGGAAAAAGTCCCCGTGCGATTCCTCCTGCTCTCCCTCCTGTGCCTGGTGCCCGGCCTCGCGCGCGCCCAGGCCGAGGAACTCGAGAACCCCGGCACCGTCTCCGCGGTGCAGGACCGGCTCTACCGCATGCACCACGAGCTCTCGCTCGGCGTGGGCGTGCTGCCCGCGGATGCCTTCTACAAGGGGCTCATCGGCACCGTCGGCTACACGTACCACTTCAGCGACAGCGTCGCGTGGCAGGTGGGCCGCGGCACGTACAGCTACAACGTGCAGACCAGCCTGCGCCGCCAGTTGGAGCGCGACTTCGATGCGGCCCCCACCGCCACCGCCTTCGAGGACCAGGTGCAGTGGATGGTGGGCTCCGACCTCATGTGGAGCCCGCTGTACGGCAAGACGTCCTTCCTCAACTCCAACGTCATCCACTTCGAGGTCTTCCTCCTGGCGGGTGGCACGGTGGTGAAGGTGGACCGCAGCGACGGCTTCCGTCCCGCCGTCAACCTGGGCCTGGGCGTGCGCATGTTCTCCAGCCAGAACGTGTCCTTCCGCCTGGACGTCACCAACAACACCGTCTTCGCGGGCGCGTCGCGCATCATCAACGTGCCCACCGTGCAGATTGGGACGGCCTTCAACTTCGGCGCCACGGAATGACGTCCCGCCCGCTCATCGTCGCCGCGCTCGCCAGCGCCGCGCTCCTCGTGTCCCCGACGGTCGCCCTCGCGGCACCGGACGCGGGCACGCTGCCCATGCCACCCGCGCCGGCCGCCACCGCGAAGGCCCCCGCCGCCCCCACGGACGCGGGCACCTCCGGTCCCACGGACGCGGGCACCGTTGCCGGCACGCCCGCTCCCGCCAAGGCCGCCGTCGCGGAGGCGCCTCCGCCCCCGCCGCAGAAGGTGCCGCCAGAGACCTTCGACAACGCGCTCAAGGCCTACTTCGACGGCAAGCCTCGCGACGCCGCGGGCCCGCTGTACGCGTGGCTCCAGGCAACGCCGCGCACGGACGACAACTACGCGTGGGGCCAGTACTTCCTCGCGCGGAGCCTCATCGACCTGGGCCTCACGCACGCGGGCGCGACGTACCTGGCGCGCATCGCGCGTGAGCGCTCCAACCCCAACGTGCTGCCTCGCGCGCTGGACGCGCTGAAGGGGCTGACGGACCGGCCGCACGACGAGGTGATGATCGACGAGCAGGTCTTCGGCGCGCTCGACCTGGGCTTCCTCCCGGACGAGACGGGCGCCTACGCGCACTACCAGCAGGGCCTGGTGGACCTGCGCGTGGGCAACGAGCGCTGGGCGAACACGCACTTCTCCAAGCTGCCGGAGACGAGCGCGGAGGCCAGCCGCGCGAAGTTCGCGCTGCTCGTCACCCGGCTCAAGCAGGTGAAGGATCCGCCGGAGGAGATGGTGAAGGACTTCCTCGGCCTGTCCCAGGACGAGAAGCTCACCCGCGAGGCGCGCAACGAGGCGGCGCTCGCGGTGGCCCGCCTGCGCTACGAGAAGAAGGACTTCCCCGGCGCGCTGGAAGCGTACGGCAAGGTGAAGCTGCCGGAGCTGGACCCCGGCCGCGCCAGCCTCTACCTGGAGGAGGCGTGGACCCGCTACAAGCTGGGCGAGCTGCGTGCGTCGCTGGGCATCCTCACCACGCTGGACGCGCCGTCCTTCCGCGATGAGTTCATGCCGGACAAGTACCTGCTGCGCGCGCTCATCTTCCGCGACCTGTGCCACTACCTGCCCGCCAAGCGCGCGGCGAAGGAGCTGACGCGCCGGTACGCGGACTCGCTGGAGTCCGTTCGCAACCGCGAGGACCTGAGCCAGGACGCCCGCCTGCGCCGCGCCGCCAACGCGCACGGAGGCACCCAGCGCGCCGCGAAGTTCGTGTCGCTGCTGGACCTGGAGGGCGAGCGCCTGGGCCGCTACGCCGGCAGCTTCGGCGACCGGCTCTTCGGACACCTGACGCGCGTCTACGACTTGTCCCACGCGGAGGCCGTGCGCGTGTACGACGCGCGGCTGCAGGACGCCGTGCGCCAGGAAGCGGACACGCTGCTGCGCGCCGCCGAACAGGTGCGCCTCATGGAGTACGAGGTCGGCCTCAAGCTGTACGAGCGCGTGAAGAAGGGCGCGCAGGTGGTGGCGGCGCAGGAGGAAGAGCTGCTGTCCCCCGCGCAGGTCGCCTTCAAGTTCGACAACGAATACTGGAACGACGAGCTCAAGTCCTACCGGGTCCGCATCGAGAGCCGTTGCATCGAGGAAACCCCATGACCGGCCCGTTCACCGGCCTCATCACCGCCGCGCTGCTCGCGGCCGCGGCCCCTGGCCCTGGCCGTGTTGGGCCCAACACCAACCCCATCGTGTCCAAGGCGAAGGAGCGCGAGGAGCTCGTCGCCAAGCTGAAGCGCGACATCTTCAAGGTGGACCGCGCCATCGGCGAGACCGAGAAGCTCATCTCCAAGAGCCGCAACGCCCCCTACCTGCCGGACCTGCAGTTCCGGCTGGCGGAGCTCTACGTCGAGAAGAGCCGCTACGTTTACTACCTCCAGGCGGAGACCCGGCCGGAGGGAGCCACGGGCGCCATCGTCTCCCCGGAGACGCGCCTGATGAAGCAGAAGGCGGTGCAGATGTACTACCGCCTGCTGCGCGAGTACCCGGACTTCAAGGACGGGGACCAGGTGACGTTCTACCTGGCGCACGAGCAGCGCGAACTGGGCCAGTTCGACGAGATGCTCAAGACGCTGGGGGACCTGACGCGCAAGTTCCCCAACAGCCCGCTGCGCCTGGAAGCCGAGCAGATTCTCGGTGACCACTTCTTCGACAAGGCGGAGCTCGTCGAGGCGGAGAAGCACTACCAGGCCATCCTGGAGCTGCCGCCGTCGCCGGTGCACGACCTGGCCCGCTACAAGATGGGTTGGATCCGCGTGAACCAGGCCAAGCACGCGGAGGCCGTCACGTTCTTCGAGGCGGCGGCCGCCAGCGCGCCCCTGCCCGGCGTGGACGTGAAGAAGGCGCTCAACGTCAAGCGCGAGGCGCTGCTGGACCTGGTCTACAGCTACACGGAGGCCAAGCCCCCCAAGGGCGCGCTCAACTACTTCGAGAAGCTCAGCGAAGGCCGCGCCACGTACGCGCTCGCGCTGGACAAGCTGGGCAACCGCTACTTCATCAAGCAGCAGTACGAGTGGGCCATCCCCACGCTGCGCAAGCTGATGGAAGTGCAGCCCGACCCTGAGATGGACCTGGAGCGGAGCCAGAAGCTGTACGACTCGCTCAAGGCCGCCAAGGGCAAGGTGATGCCGGAGCCGGAGGACATCCGCTTCCTCGTGCGCGCCGCGGTGCAGAGCAAGACGGACCCGGAGATGTCGGAGTCCGACCGCAAGAAGCAGCTCGCGGAGACGGAGGAGATGGCGCGCGACCTGTCCACGCAGGTGCACCTGGCCGCGCAGAAGGCGGACTCGCGGGACCTGTACCTGAAGGCCGCGGCCGCCTACCGCGAGTACCTGGGGCTGTTCCGGCCGGACCAGTACGTGCGGCCCATCATGAAGAACCGCGCGGACGCGCTCTTCGCCGCCAAGGAGTTCCCGGAGGCCGCGCGCCAGTTCGAGGAGCTGGCCCGCTACGAGGACAAGGCCAAGGACGGCAAGGCCGTGGACACCGCCATGTACGGCGCGCTCCTGGCCCACTTCTCCACGCTCAAGCCGGAGGAGGCGCAGAAGCGCAACGCCTTCGAAGTGGCGGACGCTCGGCAGGCGCTGAAGCTGTTGGGCGCGAACTACGTGTCGCGCTACCCGCAGAGCCCGCATGTGCTGGACGTGAAGTTCAACATCGCGCGCGCCTACTACGAGGACGGCGATTACCCGAAGGCGGCGGAGCTGTTCACCGCGTTCGCGCTGGCGCACCCGCAGTACAAGGACGCGCCGGTGGCGGGCAACCTGGCCCTGGACAGCCTGCGGCAGGTGAACGACTTCAAGAAGCTGGACGAGACGGGCCGCAAGTTCCTCGCGTCCTCGCTGCCGTCCAACTTCCGCGGTGAAGTGCAGAAGATCCTCACGCAGAGCAAGGCCGAAGCCCTGGACGAACTGGCCCTGCAGAGCGCGCAGGAGACGGGCGACGTCATCGAAGGCCTGATGAAGGTCGCGGACGAGAACAAGAACAGCGACATCGGTGAGAAGGCGCTCTACGGCGCGTTCACCGCCGCGCGCGAGAAGCGCGACCTGCCGCGCGAGCGCGAGCTGGGCGCGAAGCTGGTGCAGTCCTACCCCAAGAGCCAGTACCTGTCGGACGTGCTGCTGACGCTGGGCCGGCACGCGGCGGAGGCGGCGGCCTTCAACGAGGCGGCCGGCTGGTTCGAACAGGTGGGCCAGAAGCTGACGGGCGACCTGGCGTCGGTGGACGGCTGGATGGCCGGTGCCCGCCTGCGCATCGCGCTGGGTGAGTACAAGGAAGCGTCCCGCAACCTGGAGACGGCGTCGGAGGCCGCGGGCGCGCGCAAGGGCGAGGTGCTGTCGCTGCTCGCCGAGACGCGCCTGAAGCAGAAGGACTACTCGCGCGCGAAGACGGCGGCGGAGACGGCGCTCAAGCTGGACAAGAACAACGTGGCCGCCGCGGCGGTGCTCGCGGAGGTGCAGGCCACCACCGCGCCCACCGCTCCGCCGGACGCGCTCATCTCCACCCTCACCGCCGCGGTGCAGGGCCCCAACGGCCAGACGGAGGAAGCGGCAAAGGGACTCTGGTACCTGGGTGAGATTCTGTATCGCGGCTACAAGGACCTGCCCGCGGACAAGGTGGAGGAGAAGGTCGCCGCGCTCCAGGCCATGGAGGGCGTGTACACGCAGGCCGCGTCGCTCGGGTATCCGGAGTGGGCGGTGGCGTCGCTGTGGAAGATTGCCCTGGCGTACGGCCACATCGCGGATGTGGTGGACCAGACGCCGGTGCCCGGCGGGCTCTCCGCCGCGGAGACGAAGCAGTTCCAGGACGCGGTGAAGCAGCAGGTGGGACCGCTCAAGGCCCGCTCGGACGAAGCCTTCAAGGCGTGTCTGTCCCGCGCGGAGTCGCTGGAGGTCTTCAACGCGGCGGTGGTGGGTTGCCGCAGCCGCACGGACGTGGCCGCGCTGCCGGTGCCGCAGCCGGCCGCGCCCACGCAGCCCGCGGCGCTGGAGGACCTGCGCAAGAAGGCGGAGAAGGTGCTCACCGCGGAGGCGCTGGAGGCCCTGGGCATGGGCTACCTGGACGCGCACCAGTACGGCATGGCGCAGCTGACCTTCGGGCGCGTGACGGAGCTGCAGGACACGCGCGCGTCCGCGCACGCGGCGCTGGGCTGGGCCATGCTCAACCTGGGCGATGCCATGGGCGCCCGCGAGGCGTACGCCAAGGCGCTGGAGGCGGACCCCACCTACGACAAGGCCCGCCTCAACCTGGCCGCGCTGCGCTGCCGCTTCGGCGACACGGACGGCGCGCGCCGCGAGCTGGCCGTGCTCAAGGACATGGGCACGCTCAACGGTCCGGACGTGGACGCGGGATGGAAGGCATGCAAGTGAGCGCGCCCTTCCGCCGCATCGCCCCGGTGCTGTTCGCGCTCGTCGCCACCGCGTGTGGTGACGAGGGCGGCAAGCTGGAGGGCAGCGTGACGGAGCTCATCGACCTGCGCTACCAGCGCACGGAGGCGGCCCTGGCGGAGGGGACGCTGGCGGTGAGCTTCGTCAGCACGCAGGGCAGCGGGCAGGACGTGGTGTTGAAGGTGAGCGCGCGGGTGGCGGACATGCTGCCGGACAACGAGTACGCGGGCTCGCTGGACATCGACCTGGCGCAGGCGCTGGACGACGGCTCGCAGCGGGGCAGCGTGGACCGCAGCGTGCTGGACGAACCGGTGCGTCCGTTTCCGCCGCTCGTGCGCGGCAACCTCTTCGTGAAGTCCCTTCCGAAAAACACCGGGGACCGGGTGTCGGGCGAGTTCAGCGTCACGTTCACCAACGGCACCGACGTCTACTCCGGCCGGACCATCTTCAGCCGTTTCGAGGCCATCGCTCCATGAAGCGCCACCTGCTCCTCAGCCTGTCCCTCCTGACCGCCGCCTGCGGCCCGAGCTACGGCATGCGCGTGCCGGACGCGCTGGTGAAGAAGCTGCCGTACGAGACGCGCATCGAGCTGCTGGAGGCGGAGAACGACCTGGCGCTGGCCATCGACCGGGTGGACGAGGCGGACAACGAAGTCAACCGCGCGCGAGACAACATCCGCCGGGCCAAGTCCCGCCAGGAGGCCGCCGAGGACGAGGAGGACCGCGCGCAGGACGCGTCCTCCCGCGAGGTGGCGCAGCTGGCCATCGCGGAGTCGGAAGCCCGCGTGGAGTACCTGCGCGCGCACCAGCGCCTCAACGTGGGGCTGCGCGAGGTGGAGAAGCTGTCCCTGCGCTGCGCGTTCGCCCGCTTCGAGCTGGCGCGGCTGACGTCGGCGCGCAAGGCGAAGGTGCAGGGCAGTGAGCGTCTGGAGCCGAAGGACTTCGAGCAGCAGGTGTCCGAGTGCGAGGCCGCCGTGAAGGAAGAGCGCGCGAACCTCGGGGGGGACACGAAGGAAGCGCAGACGGCGAAGGAGGCGTGGGAGGCGAAGAAAGCCGCCCTGGCCAAGAAGACCTTCGACGCGCGCGCCAGCCCGTACGTGGAGAACCTGTGATGACGAAAGCCGGAGTCCTCCTCCTCCAGTTGTTGACGGCCCAGGCTCCCGCCCCGGAGGCACCTCCGCCGGAGAAGCCCGCCGCGCGCGCGGACAAGCTCCCGGACGACCCGGACGCGCTCTACAAGCTGGGCACGGCCTTCCTGTCGCAGAACCAGGCGCGCCGCGCGGTGGCGCCGCTGACGAAGCTGGTGGGGCTCACGCCGGACGGCGTGCCCGCGAAGGTCGCGCTGGCGCGGGCGCTGCGGCTGTCCGGTGACGTGCCCAAGGCCAAGGCGGTGCTGGACGCGGCGCTCGCGGCCTTCCCGGAGGAGGCCACGCTGCGCTCGGAGCGCGGCCTGCTGGCGCGCATCCAGGACGACACGGACGAGGCGATTACCCAGTACTCCGTGGCGACGGAGCTGGCGCCCAAGGACGCGGAGCTGCGCTTCAATCTGGGCGAGGTGCTCCAGCGCGCCAACCGCACGGATGACGCCATCGAGGCGTACCGCGAGGCGCTGAAGCTGGACGGCGCGCTCCAGGTGGCTCGGGTGAACCTGGGCAAGGCGCTGGCGGAGAAGGGGCTGGCCGCGGAGGCGAAGGAGACGCTGCGCGAGGCCATCCGCCAGAAGGACAGCGACGCGGAGGCCCACTACAACCTGGGCGTCGTGCTGATGCGGGAGAACGACGTCACGGGCGCGTTCTCCGAGTACCAGGCGGCGCTGAAGGCGGATCCGAAGCACGCGCGCGCGCAGAACAACCTGGGCGTGGTGCTGGACGGCCAGGGCAACGCGCGCAAGGCGGCGGAGGCGTTCCAGAAGGCCATCACGTTGGATCCGAAGTACGCGGAGGCGCACTTCAACCTGGGGCTCGCGTGCTTCCAGTTGGGGGAGAACGCCCGGGCGACGAAGGCCTTCGAGAAGGCGCTGCTGCTGGAGCCCCGCCGCGCGAGCGGCCCGTACACGCAGCTGGGCCAGCTGTACCTGGCGCAGGGCAAGAAGACGCAGGCGGTGGCCGCGTTCCAGAAGGCCATCGAGAAGAGCGCCGACGACGGCAAGAAGACGACGGAGTCCTACCAGGGCCTGGCGCGCGCGTACCTGGAGCTGGGCAAGGTGGACGACGCGGTGGCCACGCTGAAGACGGCGGTGGAGACCTTCCCGGACGAGCCCGGCGTGCGCGCGGGCTACGGCGACGCGCTCAAGGCCAAGGGCGACCTGGAGGGCGCCATCGCGCAGTACTCGGCCTGCGTGAAGCTCCAGCCCACGGTGGAGAACCGGCTGATGCTGGCGGAGGCGTACGCGAAGAAGCACGTGGGCGCCCAGGCGCGGCCCCTCTACGAGGCCGTGCTCCAGGAGGATCCGAAGCACCGCGCGGCGAAGCTGGGCCTGGCGGACCTGCTGCTCGCGATGGGCGACTACGCGGCGGCGGAGAAGCTGCTCACGCCCGCGCCAGGCGAAGAGGCGGAGACGGCGGCGCTGGCGCGGCTGGGCATCCTGCACTCGCGGCGCGGCCGGCCGGACCTGGCGGTGCCGGAGCTGGAGGCGGTGGTGGCGAAGGACCCCGCGCAGTTGGAGGCCCGCGCGGAGCTGGGCTTCCTGTACCTGCGCGGCGGCGACGAAACCAAGGCGCTCCAGGTGCTGAGCGACGTGCTGGCGGTGGAGCCGCGCAACTCGCTGGGCCTGCTGTACCTGGGGCACACGCTGTACCGGCAGGGCAAGTTGCCGGAGGCGGAGAAGGCCTTCCGGGGCGCGTCGCAGGTAGACGCGAGCGCGGGCGAGCCGCACTTCGCGCTCGCGCAGCTGCTGGAGGCCACCAACCGCAAGCCCGAGGCGAAGAAGGAGTACGAGGCCGCGGTGCAGTTGCAGCCGGACCACGCGGACGCGAAGACCGCGCTGCGGAAGCTGGCCGTGGACGTGCCGTAGTCGCGGCGGGAGCGCACCGCACGAACCTGTCCGACAGTCGGACAGGTTGGGGCCCGCGCTCTGGGAAGTGGGGCTACTCCCGGGCTCGCATGAGGCTGTCCGGTAGCGGAGGCCCCATGGGCGCGGGCCGCGGAGACTCCGTGAGCGTCCGGCCGAAGTGGTAGCGCGCCTCCGCGTGGACGCCGAAGGACTCGCCTCCGGCGCTCGCCAGCAGCACGAGGTCGTCATCGGGACGCCCATCCGCGGGCAGGCCCAGGGTCCAGGGCACTTCCCGCGTCTCCCCGTCCAGGACGATGGGCGACCTGGGGCCTTCCCGGAGAACCGTTCGCGGCGGCACGAGCAGGGAGACCTCCACGGGCGCGGTGAAGCCCGGGCTCCGGTCCAGCCGCGCGACGAGCCGCACCGTGTCCGCGCTGGCATCCACCACCCGCCAGGAGACGTGCAGCGGCGCCGGGATGCGCGCCGTGGCGGGGAGCACCGTGAGCCGTGACGCGGGGCTGTCCGTGGCCGTGGCGTCGTCCTCCGGGCCTCGCATGAGCACCGTGGACGAAGGGGTTGTCGCCGCATCCCTGACGTGTGGCTTCGCCGGGACAGGCCGCGAGCCCTGACGCACGCGCGACTTCACGTCCCACGTATCCCTTCCGTACGCGGGGAGCGCCACCGACCGCGCGGACGCGAGGAGCGTTGGAGAGGACGCGTGGACGGGCTTCTCCTGCGCCTGAGGAGGTGACTCGGAAGGCCTTGGTGGCTTCTTGCGCCGCACCCGGTCCACGCCGGACGCCATGCCCGCGGAAAGTGCTCCAACGAGCGCCAATGCCAGCACGGCCCCCGCCACGCGTTTGCGCATCAAGGGACGCAGGAGGTTCAGGGTCGTGGACCGTCGGCTTCGCGGCATCGGACGAGGGAGCTTCATGGACACAGGGGCTCGTGGCTCGGATACGGGAAGGCGGTGGCGGGTTCGGTGGCGGCGTCGACACGGGTGCTCGGGAAGCCCTGGCACATCAGCGCGTCCAGGAAGTCCGCGAGACACGGTGAGGACCTGCCCGTGTCCACGACGTCCGTGAGCGCGCCCTTCTCATCCCGCGTCCAGGTGTGTCGCGTGTAGCCGCGCGCCCAGGGCGCTCGGTTCATCGAGGGCGCGGCGAGCGCGTCGTAGAGGGGCTGACTCGACGGTGTACCGGCGGCCGTGCGGTAGAGGATGGCGGCCACCTCGTTCTCGTCCACGGGCTGGAGCAGGCCATCTTCGGCGCGGGGCCGCGTCCACGGGCTCACCGAGGAGGCTCGCGCGGACAGGTCCACCCAGAACAGCGTCCCGCCCTGCCGGTCGAAGTAGCGGGGACTGCGGCGCGCGTCCGCGCTGAACCACGTGGCCCAGCCCTCGCTCCATGCCTGTCCCGGGAAGGTGGGCACGCCCACGTAGTGCGACCCGCCCTCCTCCGGACTGGTGCCCCGGCTGGCCATCACCCAGTGCCCCAGCTCGTGCATCACCATCGCGTCCGACCACCACGCCGCATCCGAGTCCCCCGGCAGCCACACCTGCGCGTCCCAGCTTCGGCCCACCGCCGTCACCGGCCACGGCGCGAAGCACGCACCGCAGGACCAGGTCGTCCCGAAGCCCAGCCACGCCACCACGGGCAGGCCGTCGCGTCCGCCGTAGCGCTCGCGCATCTGGCGCCAGGCCGTGCCCAGCACGTCGAACACCGCCGCCGCGCCGGAGCCTTCAGACTCGGCGAGGGTGAACGCAGGTTGTTCGGACAGCTCGCGCGTCGTGCGCGACCAACTCCAGATGCGGGCCGCGTCCCCCGGCACCGCCTTCACCGACTGCGCGCCCGGCAGCCCGGGGTCCGCCACCGCGTAGGCCACCGCGCCGTCCCGTCCACGGCCAGCGGCGTACACGACCACGCGGTCGTCATCGCCCAAGGAGGACGACACCTTCAGCGTGAAGCGGCCGGCGTCATCCGTCACCTGCGAGTCGAGCACCTTCGTGCCCTGGAACGACACGATGAGGAACCCGCGAGCAGGCACCGGCTCCACGTCCAGCGTCCACGCGCGGAACTCCGCATCCGGGAAGCGGCGCGCGTAGAGCACCGTGCCGCTCAACGTGGGCCCGGGTCTGCCGCAGAAGCCCCGACCGGGCGTGGCTTCGCAGGCCACGTCACAGGCCCGCGTGGACCACCGGCCATTCGTGCACACCTGCAACGCCCGGGACTCCGTGCACCGCGAGACGCCGTCGACACATGCCGTACCTGAAACGCAGGCGACCTCCGGCGATTCGACGCAGGTCGTGTCCTCCGCGCAGTCCTCCCGGTGCACTGCGCCATCGACGCAGCGCTCCAGCACGCGAGGCCCCAGGCACCGTGACGGCGCGGGGAGCTGATCACACGCGAGCGCGGGCCGGACGGCCTCTTCAGGCAGGGACGTGACACAGGCCGCGCAGGCCGCGCCCTCGCAGTCCGCGGCACAGGGCGTCAGCTCCGCCCCCGGGTCGCAACCCGCGAGCGCCAGCGCCACGAGCGCCCAGCACCACACCCAGACCCCGCGTCCCACCAGGAGGAAACCTCGTTCGAGCCAGCGCCCCACACCGGGGCCGGATGCGAGCGTGAGGACAGCACGCACGACTCAACGTCAGGCAGAGCCAGGAGGACGACGGCCCCCCTGCCCGCTCGCCCTACCCGCCGCGCCACGCACAAAGCTGTTCGACTGTCGGACAGGTCCGGCCGACGAAACAACGAATCATACAAGGTGCATGTCCATGAATGAGGCGTCCAGCCGTCGCCGCTTCTTGTCCACGGCCGCATTGCTGGGCGTTGGAGCCACGGCAAGCCACGCTGTTGCCGCGGCCCCCAAGGCGGAGCCCAAGTCAAAGCCCGCGGAGGTGAACGCCACCGAGGACCTGATGCGCGAGCACGGCATCATCCGCCGCACGCTCCTGGTCTATGAGGAGATCGCTCGCCGCCTCGACCTTCGTGAAGAGAAGGCTCCCGTGGAGGTGCTCGCCCAGGCCACCCGCCTCATGCGTCGCTTTGGCGAGGCCTACCACGAGAAAACGGAGGAGACAGAGGTGTTCCCCCGGCTGGTGAAGGCGGGCCAGCAGAAGGAGCTCGTTCAGGTGCTCATCGAGCAACACGCCGCAGGGCGCAAGCTCACCGAGTCCATCCTCGCCGCGACCTCAGGCCGCGACGCACTCACGCAACCCCAGCCAAGAGCCGCGGCTGCGCGGCAGCTCAACCTGTTCATCCGCATGTACGGGCCGCACGCCGCGCGCGAGGACACGAACCTGTTCCCCGCCTTCCGCAACCTCTTCGACGAGAAGCAATTCAACGAACTCGGCGAGCGCTTTGAAGCGCAGGAACACCGGCTGCTGGGGAGCGATGGTTTCGAGAACGCGCTCAAGGAGGTGGCTCAGTTGGAGCGCGCGCTTGGGATCCACGACCTCGCCCGGTTCACGCCCTCGGAGAGGTAGGGGCCGTGCGCTCAAGGAACGCGGCCAACAGCGCCTTCCGCTCCTCTTCATTCAGCACCCCATCCAGCGCGGGGAACAAATACGTCTCCTCGCGCAACGAGTGGTGGTGCTCCAGATGCTTGAACGTGCTCTCCATGTCGAACACGCGCAAGACCGCGCGGCGGTAGTCCGGAGCGCTCGCGTCCAGCGCGTCCACGGCCTCCTGACACTTCGCCAGCAGCTCCCGCATGCGCTGGTGCTCGCCGGTGAAGAGTTCTGGCGCGGCGCCTCGGATCCTTCCGGCGCGCGGCAGCTCCGGCAAGAGCAGCGCCTCCTCCGCCTCCAGGTGCCGCGTCAGCTCTTCGCGGTAGCGCGCCAGCCGTTCACGCGCGGCGGGCAGGTCCATGCCCATCAGCGCTTCCTGGTGCAGGAGGAACAGCTCTTCCAGGTCGCGGTGGAGCGCTCCCAGGCTGACGAAGTCGGTGGGCGCGGCCATCAACGCCCTTCAGTGCACCTTGTCGTCGCGCACGTGGGCCTCGCGGGCCACTCGTGGACGCGGCGTCACCATGCGGGCCACTCCGGAGTAGAGCTGATCCTCCGTGTAGACCTTGCGCACGCGACGATGCGACGCGCGTGGGTGGTAGGCCGGGCCCGGGCGCTCCAGCCACTGCAGCACCCGCACCTCGCCCGAGTGCGCCAGGTCCGCGAGCAGCGCCTCCGGGCACAGCTTCAGGTAGCGGCGCACCAGCGGCCGCAGGCGGCGCCCGAACTCCGAGCCCAGCTTCGCGTGGCGGCGGCCCGCGTGCAGCGTGCCGTCGAAGCGAAGCGAGATGTGGAAGAGCTCGTGCATCAGCGTTTCCAACCGCGACTTCGCGGTGGAGCCCCGGAAGAAGAGCGGGCGCAGCGTGATGCAGTACAGGATGCGGCGGCCCCGGATGCGCACCTCCGGCTTGCGCCGCCCCGCCTTGTCGATGCTCTTGCCCCCCTTGAAGCACAGGGGCTTCACCGTGCCTCGCGACGCCCTGCGGGCCTCGCCCGCCACCACCAGGATGCGGCCCACCTTCACGTGGTTGAACTCGGGCATGCGCGCGGCGATGTCCCGGATGAGGGAGCGCAGGGTCCGGTTGAAGTTGGGACGTCGGGGAGCCACGGTTGGTGGACAGTCTAGCGGAAATCCCCTTGGGACTGGCCCCTGGCCTCCCCAGAATGTCCTTTGTGAATCGCTCGACCTGCCTGATGGCCCTTGTGTCCGCGCTGTTCGCCCTTAACTCCGGGTGTGCTTCCGCCCCCGTCCGCTCCGGGGGCCCCCCTGCCCTGACGGCCCAGGAGACCGCCGTCGTCTCCCAGGGGCTCACCGACGCCTCCGTGCGCTACACCGGACAAATCACCGGCACCGTCAACGGCGTCGTGGAGCGCGCCGACTATGAGCTCGTCGCCGACGGGCAGGTGGTGAAGACCGGCTCCACGAAGCTGGGGGTGCCGTTCGCGCCGGGAGCGCCCGCGGACTTCTCCATCGAGGAGAAATCCGCCTACGTGAAGAGCCCGGAGGACCTGGCCCGCCTGAGCGCCCAGGGCGGCACGGTGCTCATCGCGCTGCGCGGCACGCTGGTGGTGCGCTCCGGTGGCAGCGAGGACACCCTGCCCTTCGCCGCCAGCCGCGCCGTGCGCGTGCCCCGGCTGCCGGAGGTCATCGTGGAGAGCCTGGACGCGGCCCGCTACTCGCCGGAGGAGGTGCAGATCAACCTGCGGCTGGGCGTGCGCAACCCGAACCCGTTCCCACTGCGGCTGGACTCGCTGACCTACCAGGTCTCCATCGCGGACAAGCCCCTGGAGGAGGGCACCACCGCGCAGGCGGATTCGGTGGATGCGTCCGCCACGGGTGTGTACCCGGTGGAGGTGGCGGTGACGGCCCAGTCCTGGGGCCCGGGCGTCAAGGCGCTCATCGGGAAGGGCGTCCTGCCCTACAGCGTGAAGGGCGAGCTGAAGGGCCCCATGTTGCAGGTCCCCTACTTCCTCAAGGGTGACGTGAAGCTCAACGTGTCCCGCTAGACTGGCGCGCACGCGTGCCCATCTACCTGCTGAGTGACGACGAGCCGGAGCTGTTCCCCCCACCCGCCAAGGCGGACAAGAGCGGCCTGCTCGCGGTGGGCGGCGACCTGCGCCCGGAGCGGCTGGTGGCCGCGTACTCGCAGGGCATCTTCCCCTGGTACAGCGAGGGCCAGCCCATCCTGTGGCACTCGCCCGACCCGCGCTTCGTGCTGGAGCCAGAGAAGATTCACGTGGGCCGTTCGCTGCGCAAGGTGATGAACCGGGGCACGTACACGGTGCGATACGACACCGCGTTCCCGAAGGTCATCGACGCGTGTTCGCGCGTGCACCGGCCGGGGCAGGACGGCACGTGGATTACCGACGCGATGAAGCAGGCGTACATCCGACTTCACGAGTTGGGGCTGGCGCACTCGGTGGAGGCGTGGGACGGCGAGGTGCTGGTGGGCGGACTGTACGGCGTGTCGCTGGGCGCGGCGTACTTCGGGGAGAGCATGTTCGCGCTGGCGCCGGACGCGTCGAAGGTGGCGTTCGCCACGGCGGTGGAACGACTCAAGGGGTGGGGCTTCCAACTCATCGACTGTCAGGTGGAGACAGAGCACCTGGAGCGCTTCGGCGCGGAGTCGTGGCCGCGCAAGCGCTTCCTGACGGCGCTAGAGCGAGCGTTGAAGGAGCCCACGCAGCGAGGGGCGTGGACGGAGTAGACTTCACCGGATGGACGTCCACTACACCTGGATTGGCCCTCCTCCGACGGACCGCAACCGCGACATCACCGCGCCGAAGGCGCTGGCGACACGATGCGCGGGACAGAGCGTCAAAATCTATTTCTGGTGCCTGGACGCGCACGTCGCCACCTACGAGCGGGACTTCGCCGCGCACAAGAACGTCACCGTGCGAGGCATGCAGGCGTTCCTGACGAAGGCGGGCACGAGGGCGTATCGCTGGTACTACTGGTACCAGGAGTCGGACGACTGGGCCGTCGCGGCGATGACGGACATCCTCGACTGGGGCCTGGCGCTGGCGACGCCGCCCTCATACCGGGCCTTCGTGAAGGACGCGTGGTCGCTGTTCCTCATGTACACGTGGGGAGGCTACGTGCTGGACGCGGGTGTGGGGCCGCAAGGCGGAGGCACGTTCGCCCTGCCGGAGCCGCAGGCCTTCATGGCGCCGTCGCTGACGAGGGACGACGCGCTGATGATCCGCCGCTTCCAGCTGTCACGGCTCACCGGCTGGCAGGCGGAGGGCGACGTGACGTTCAACGAAAGCCGCGCGGATGAAGTCTGCGAGGCGATGAACTACGGCGCGGCGGACGACGGCGAAGGAGAGATGTGTCCCCAGTTGGAGGTCTGGATGCTGGGGAGCCCGCGCTACTCCAAGGGTGCCTGGGCCGCGCTCAAGCAGTACTGCGTGGTCTGGAAGGAGATGCAGCAGAACAACACGCTGGTGAGCACGACCGCGCCGCAGGTGTTCCGCTACCTCATCGCCGGCTCCGTCTACAACGGGCTGACGCGCACGCAGAAGGGCGGCGTCCAGGCTCCGCACGGCGCGCTCTGGTACTGCACGGACAACAAGAACGGCACGGTGGATGTGCCGGACCTGAAGCTGCGCAAGACGTACCACGGCTCCAGCGCTCAGTAGCCGGGCTGGAGTTCCAGGGGGAGCGCCGGGAAGGCCTCCATCCAGACCTTCCGGATGGCGGCCAGCAGGTTCCGGTCGGCTGCGGCAAAGCGACGATCTATTCCCAGAAGTGAAAATGAGCGAATACCGCTTTGTGATTCGCGCTCACCTTCCCATGAAGGTCTTAGCAGTTATCAGTGACGCGTAGGAGGCATGAACACCGTCGGCCACGCACACCTAAATAGCGCTCACCAGAGTCGGAAGATGCAGTCAGAAGCGGGAGTTCCTATCGCAACTGGCAATGAGGGTAAGGCACGCGCGCGACTACCTCAGGGTGAGCTTGGCCCGGGACGCTCAATGCACCAACCGTACCTCTACTTCTCTTATGCACCCCAGCCTATATTTTCGGTCAAGGTTAGGGAGGAACTCGACGTGCCGGACACCAGTTCTGATTCATCACTCGAGCAGCGCAACATCGGCCCCAACGACATCATACGGAACATGGAAGTGCCCAAGGAGCCCGGGCTTTACGTCCTCGGCTGCTTCGAGCGGAGGGTGACGCTGCTGTCCCAGCAGGTGCGCGCGCTTAACCTCGTCTACGCCCTCTGCGAGCAGAGCCTGCTGCAGCCAAAGGGAAGGGTATGCGTCATCGGCGGAGGCGCGGCAGGGATGACGGTAGCGGCAGCGGCGGCTAGGCGGGGTGGTAGCGTCGTGCTCCTGGAGAAAAAGAGTGAGTTGCTGCCCCTCTTCCGCGGCAACCACTCCCGCTTTCTCCACCCATACATTTATGACTGGCCCGAGGAACATCACGGGCGCCCCGAAGGGGTCAAGCCGGAAGAGGCCGGGCTGCCGTTGCTGTCGTGGGCGTCGCACCAAGCGGGCCAAGTCGCCCGCGAGTTAAAGCGGGCCTGGGATGCGCTGCCTGAGCGAGCGAACATTAAAGTCATCCCCAACACCCGTTCCATCCAGATTGGCATGCGCCAGGGGCGGTGGCGCTCCGTATCGTGGAATGCCCCTGGACCCAGGACGGAGGACTTTGACGTCGTGGTGCTCGCGGTGGGGTTCGGACAGGAGCGCGAAGAGAAGGGGATTGACTGGCAGTCGTACTGGCGGGACGACCATCTCCACCAGGAAGTGCTCGATGGGCGCAGGCGCCACCTCATCTCCGGCTGTGGAGATGGAGGACTGGTGGACCTCCTGCGCGTGAGGTTGAGCGACTTTCAACACGAGACAATCGTCGATGAGCTCTTGAGTAGCCCGTCGCTGGAGAAGGTGAAGCAGAGACTGGTGGAGATTGAGCAAGAGGCCCTTAATGCTCGTGAACGGGAGGGCGAGGCCAGTTCAAGCAGGTTACTGACGCAGCGGTACCTGGATCTTGATGTGCCAGACGACTTCAAGGATGCATTCCAGAAGAGACTGCGCTGGGACACGGAAGCTGTGCTCAACGGGCGGGAGGGGTGGGCACTGACGCTGCATGCCAGCATCCTCAACCGCTTTCTAGTGTCGCGCCTGCTGATCAACGACGTGGAGTACCGGCCGGGCGAGTTCGCGCACACGAGGAAGGAGGACGGTAGTTACGAGGTGCGGTTCAACTCCGGGATACCGGAGCACTTCCATCGAATCATCTGTCGTTGGGGCGCGCTTTCGGCGGCTGACTTAGGATTTCCTGAGTTCAAGGAGAAGTTCGATAGCCTGCGCAGCCGCAATGAACTGGATCAGACGCGCTGGCGCCTCTGGACAGGTGACTACTTCGGCCTAGCGCTTAGAGGTGAAGAGTCAGAGGGGAGCCGGACCAAATCGTCGGCGCGAGAATCGCCGACCTCTGGGGTACTTGCTGAGCCAGCGTCCTCAGTGCCCAAGGCATCCACCGCTCCATTTTTTGGGGCGCTGTCCTCTCGTGATTACGAAGACAACAGACAGCAAGAACAGGAGATATATGCAATCATTATCGACGAGTGGTCAAAAATGGCAGACATCGACCGATGGGAGGAACGGATGTCGGGTGTATTTCTTGAGGACCAACCAAGACTTCTTATTGATATAGCCACTTCACTGGAAACGCTGAGGATTTGGACATTCAAACGCATATGGCCCAAAAAACATCCTGATCTCGAGGAGGCCATTCTGAACTTCGGAGAGGTGTGTGGCGACTTTCTTGATAAATTTCATGAGCACTCGAGGATTCAGACGAGATATTATATAACTGAGAGATTTTACAAATTGGCGTGGCATCCAGAGGAGAAGTACCGCCGTCTGCTTGCCAGTTATCTTTTCCATGTGCATCTGATTGAAGACTTGGCCCTAGAACTGACTCGTGCCGCGAACTATGTTTGCGATAAAGCCAGGGAGATAATTGACCCTTCGTACCGGATGAAAGAAGGAGCCCTGCTTGTCTCATCTGGGCCGTATTCAGATCTTTCATTTAGAGTTCATCGACCTGAATACCGGTCGACGGAGCGCACGCTTCATCCTTATCCCGGGCTGAAAAAGTTTCTCACTGAGCGAGAGAAGCGCAACGAGCACTTTGGCAAGGGATTAGAGCCGGAAGAAGGATAAGTAAACAAAAGGGGTGGAAGGACTGAGCCACCTCCGACGGACCGCAACCGCGACATCACCGCGCCGAAGGCCCTGGCGGCACGATGCGCGGGACAGAGCGTCAAAATCTATTTCTGGTGCCTGGACGCGCACGTCGCCACCTACGAGCGGGACTTCGCCGCGCACAAGAACGTCACCGTGCGAGGCATGCAGGCGTTCCTGACGAAGGCGGGCACGAGGGCATATCGCTGGTACTACTGGTACCAGGAGTCGGACGACTGGGCCGTCGCGGCGATGACGGACATCCTCGACTGGGGCCTGGCGCTGGCGACGCCGCCCTCATACCGGGCCTTCGTGAAGGACGCGTGGTCGCTGTTCCTCATGTACACGTGGGGAGGCTACGTGCTGGACGCGGGTGTGGGGCCGCAAGGCGGAGGCACGTTCGCCCTGCCGGAACCGCAGGCCTTCATGGCGCCGTCGCTGACGAGGGACGACGCGCTGATGATCCGCCGCTTCCAGCTGTCACGGCTCACCGGCTGGCAGGCGGAGGGCGACGTGACGTTCAACGAAAGCCGCGCGGACGAGGTCTGCGAGGCGATGAACTACGGCGCGGCGGACGACGGCGAAGGAGAGATGTGTCCCCAGTTGGAGGTCTGGATGCTGGGCAGCCCGCGCTACTCCAAGGGTGCCTGGGCCGCGCTCAAGCAGTACTGCGTGGTCTGGAAGGAGATGCAGCAGAACAACACGCTGGTGAGCACGACCGCGCCGCAGGTGTTCCGCTACCTCATCGCCGGCTCCGTCTACAACGGGCTGACGCGCACGCAGAAGGGCGGCGTCCAGGCTCCGCACGGCGCGCTCTGGTACTGCACGGACAACAAGAACGGCACGGTGGATGTGCCGGACCTGAAGCTGCGCAAGACGTACCACGGCTCCAGCGCTCAGTAGCCGGGCTGCAGCTGAAGCTCGTATCGCACTTGGACACCCGACTTCGCGAGGATGACATCCATCAGCCTCGCGGCAGTCACGCGTGCTTCCGCGGCAGAGACAGCATCCACGCGGAAATACACCTCCTCGACCCCGCCATTCTGCGGGCCGACACAACCGCTATCGAGCACGACCTCGTCAAGCGCTTCAAAGACAGACTGCCGCTCCGCAGCGATCAGTGGGCGCGACAAGTCGGCGTAGACGGACCAATTCATCCACGGGCCTCCCCCAGCGGGATCTCCGGGAAGGCTCCGCTCCACACCTCGCGGATTGCTTCCACCACCTGGGGCCCGTTCCCGGTGGCGATCTGCTCCCAATAGGGGACGTGCGCGAACACGGCCTCATGGTTCGCGGTTACCTCTGCGTGGAAGTCCATCCCGTTGTACCCGTGGATCCCAATCAGGGTCTTCAGTTGGGTCCGCGCATTCTGCCCACGCAGGGAGAAGGCCTCTGGAATCCTGCCCGTGAAGTGAGGACCGAAGTCCGCGGCGATCACACGAATCCGTCCCTGGATGTGATCGTTGAACGCATCCAAGGCCTCGGCCAGAACCCAGAGTTCCTGGTGCATCCGGGCACCGACCTGCTGGACCTCGAATGAGGCCGCGTGGGCATCCTCCACGTCGAACGCCGTCACGTAGCCGGCGCCTTCGGGGCTCTTGGCGTTCCAGTCCCGGCTGATCTGCCGGGCATAGGGCTCGTTGAGCACCGGGTAGAAAATGGGCTGCTCCGGCAGGCGCGGTGGAAAACGCCGCATGCCCGACCGGTAGATCAACAACAACTCGGCAAGCCCGACGGGACGATAGAGGCGCATGACGAACCTTACGATGTGACGACTGACTTCTTCCTTCTGGACCACTTCACGCGAACGACACTGCCTCCAGGTCGTCTTCCGTCAGGGTCGCTTGAACGACGGGCCTGCCTTCGGCATCGATGAACTCGACCTCGAAGGCGCGCTTCGGGACCTCGAAGACCTCGATCACCGCGCCGACCATCCCCTTCGTCACGCGCTGCGCAGGAACGTCCCTGATGACGCGGACTGACTGGTGCATCGAGATCATGGCGTCACTTCACGACCCGCGTGGGGAGTTCGGAAAGAAACCACTCGGAGTGCTGGGTAGATCTGCAGGTCTTCCACGGGGAGAGCCTCTTCCTCGGCAATCCGAAACCGTGGACCGAGCCGGGCGACTTGGGTCTCCATCTCGTCGAGAAGCGACAGCACCTGATCGTTCACCAACTCTTCGAATTCCGTGAAGAGCGACACGAGGCTCGGTGCAGCGCCGCTGAGGTCGATCTCTCCCGACCAAAGGCTTCCCTCGGCTGACACGCTTACCCTGCCGATGAGGTTGCCTTGCGCGTCGACCAACTGCCCTTCGAGCCTGGAGCTTGCCATCGCTGAACACCTCAAACTGGCTACTCGTAGATTCTCGCCGCCTCCAACATATCGACGGTCAACTCCCTTCTGGACCGCCTCACGCGAAAAGCCCCTGGATGCTGACAGCAGCGTCCAGGGGCGTTGGCTTCACAGCCTGAGCGCGGTTACTTCTTGCACGGAGACAGCGTGCGCTTCGCGTGGATGAGGTCCTCTTCCGTGGGACTCCCGTACCGCACGGCCTTCGGCGCGGCCTTCAGCTTCTGGTAGTCGTACGCGTAGAGCACGCCCATCTCCCGGCTCAGGATGAAGCGAGGGCCGCTGAAGTCCCAGAGGCCTCCGAAGAGCTGGCCTCCCGGCTTGAGCGGCGTCAGCGCCGTGCTCTCCCGCCCTCGCACGAACAACATGGACAGGTCGTCCGTCGCCCAGTTGCACGGGTTGCTGCCGTTGCGGTGCAGATAGGACACCGTCAGGTCGAACGCGCCTTCGCCCTCTTCGCCCGTCACGCCGAAGTACTCCCACAGCCGCGCGCACTCCGGCGCCGCGCAGTCCTGCGGCGGGATGTGCTCCGCGTAGTCCGGGGGAATGCCGTCTGACTCCTTGCCCGTGTGGCTCCGGTTGGGCCGGCGCAGCACGCACCCCGTGGGCTCGTCCTTCTGCCGGAGCGCGACGGGCGTGCCCGCGAGCCGTCCGGGCGGCAGCACTTCACACTCCATCGCCAGCTCCGCCATCAGGTACGTCTGGCGGTCCTCGTCCGTCCCCATCCGCACCGCCCAGTACGCGATGGGCGTGCCCTTGCACGCCTTCGACTTCTCCTTGCCGAACACCCAGATGGGCGCCTTCGTCGTGTCCAGCGCGCCCAGCTTCTTCGACTGGTCCATGGGCACCGGCTTCACCCCGGAGCGGCTTCGCGCCCCCGCCTGGAAGAACTTGTCCTTCGAGGGCGGGATGATGGCCTGGTGCACCAGCCAGCCCAGCCGGTCGATGCCCACCTGTCCCATGGGCGTCATCGGCAGGAACTCCGGCTTCACCGGGCAGCCCCGGTCGATCTCCGGCAGGTCCACCACCACCGCCGAGCCGTCATCCTCATCCACCTGCGCCCACGCGGCCCCCGGCCCCACCGTCAGCGCCAGCACCAACGCGAACCCCGCGCACTTCACTCCGTTCGTCATTCCGTCGGACCTCCACCCACGGTCATACCGCAAGCGGATGCCCTCCGGCGCGCCCTCCGAAGTTCAGCGCGGCTTCTTGGGCGGAGCCTTGCGCTTCACCGGCGGAGGCGGCGCCGGTGGCACCCCGGCATCCCCCGGCACGTCCGACACCGTCGCGTCGAGCGCCTCCTGCTTCGCGGCGTCGTCCGGCTTCGGCGGCACCTCCACCTCCGTGCGGTCCTCCAACGGCACGCGGCCCACGGCGCGGTTGAACAACTCCCACAGCGCCTTGCGGTGCCCCTCGCGGTCCGTCTTCCCGGACAGCACCAGCCCCGCGCCGCTGTAGCGCACCGTCAGCCCCGGCGGCATGCCCGCCTCGAAGTCCTCCAGCTGCGCCTGGAGCTGCGGCACCGCGAACGTCAGCTCCAACTCCTTGGCCAGGTACGCGTGCGTCTTGAGGAATGTGCGCAGCGCCAGCCGGCACGCGGTGTCGTTCACCGTCGCCGTGAGGCTCCGCTCTACGCCTTCCGTGGCCTTCAGGTCCGGGCAGGCCTTCTTCGCCGCAGCGAATTCCGTTCCGGTGTTCTGCAGTTCGATGGGGCCCACCATCACCCGCCACACCGCGAAGCGGCCTTCCGCGTACAGCAGCACTCGCGCGATGCCGGCGGTGTGCGGCGTCAGCAGCAGCTCGCCGCTCTGGGCCAGCGCCTCCGCCGTCACCACGTTGGGCGCGTCGGACTCCGCCCAGTCCACGGCGGTGAGCTTCTGGAAGGTCTCCTTGCCGGGCTCCAGCGTCAGGGCCTGGTCCACCGGCCAGGCCAGGGCCGCCGAGGGCGCCGCCAGCGCGCCCAGCAGTCCGCCAATGACGTACATCCGACGTCCCCGCATGGTGCCTCCCGCCAGGGTGGTATGCCCCTCTAGCACGGGATAAGAACGGACCCCTATGCCTACCTGGACCCTCTGGGTCGCCTGCCTGGCCCTCTGCTTCATGAGGTCCCTGGTCGCCGCCGCGGAGTCCGCGCTCTATGGGACGTCCGACCTGCGCGCCCAGGAACTCGCGGAGGAGAGCAAGAGTGTCGCCGCGCGCCGGGTGCTCCGTCACAAGACGGACCGCGAGCCCGCCGCCACCGCCCTGCGCCTGGGCATGGTGCTGTCCGGCTTCCTCGCCGCCGCCATTGGCGCCTTCGTCCCGCCGCGCCTTCTGGACTTCAGCCGCTACGCCGAGGCCACCTGGGTGCCCATCGCCACGGTGTGCGCGGGCGCCCTCTTCGTGGGCGTGCTCGCCAGCCTCATGGAGGTGACGCTGCGCGGCCTGGCCAACGGCAACCCGGAGCGCTGGGCCCTGCGCCTGTCGGGCCTGGTGTCCCTGCTGGTGACGGTGCTCTACCCGCCCATGCGCATCATGCTGGGCCTGCTCAACCTGGGCGCCCGCACCATGGGCCGCACGCTGCGCTTCGAGCCGCCGCCCCCACCCCTGGAGGAGCTGGAGAAGCTGCTCGCCGCCCAGGCCGCGCGCAACGAGGTGGACAAGAGCGCCCCGCAGCTCATCCGCTCCATCTTCGAGCTGTCCGACAAGCGCTGCCGCGACGTGATGGTCAACCGCACGGACGTCATCTCCGTGGACGTCACCACCCCGCCGGATGAAGTGCTGCGCATCCTGGCGGAGGAGAACCACTCGCGCATCCCGGTCTACAAGGACGACGTGGACCACATCGTCGGCGTGCTGCACGCGCGCGACCTCATCCCGCTGCTCCAGCACCCGGAGCTCATCGTCCTGCAGGACGTCATCCGCCCCGCCCACTTCGTGCCGTGGATGAAGCCCGTGGGCGACCTGCTCCGCGACATGCAGAAGCGGAAGATCCACATGGCCATGGTCGTCGACGAGTACGGCGGCTTCATGGGCGTCGTCACCCTGGAGGACATCCTCCGCGAAATCGTGGGCGACATCGGCGACGAGTTCGAGGTGGAGGAGAAGCTCGTCGAGAAGATGGCCGACGGCAGCTCGCTGGTGGACGCCGCCATGGAGGTGGATCAGTTCACCAAGCTCTTCGGCTTCCCGCTGCCAGAGGGCGACTTCGACACGCTGGGCGGCTACCTGTCCTCGCTCGCGGGCCACCTGCCGGACGTGGGCGAGCGCTTCACCTACAACGGCTGGCAGTTCGTCGTGGCCACCAAGGAGGGCGCCCGCATCGACCGCGTGCGGATGTCCCGCCTCAAGAGCGTCGCGCCCGGCCTCCCGGACGGCCAGGGAGGCTCGCCGCGACAGGCCTCCGACTCCAGCTCGGCTCCGGACGCGAAGAGCTGAAAGCTCACTGCGCCGGGCTGGACTCCCCGCCCGGCACCCACGCGAGGTCCAGCGAGCGCGTGTCCCGGAAGGGCGCGCGCCGCTCGGAGCCTCCGAAGCGCAGCACCACGCCGCCCTCCACCCGCACCACGTGCGAGCCCGGCTCCGGACGGCCGCCGCCGCGCGCCACGGCCAACGGGAAGTAGACCTCCAGGGGGACTTCGCCCTTGCCGTCCAGGGGCACGCCCATCACCTGCTCGCCCGTGGCCACGCGCCGTCCATCCACGCGCAGGTCGAAGTCCACGCGGGTGAGCGTGGCCGCGTCCGAGGACGGGTTCCCCACCTGGAGCTTCAGCGTGAGCGCCCCGCTGCCGTCGCGCGTGAAGGCCACGTCCATCGCCTCCACCCGCACCGCCTCGTCGTAGGCGCGCGGCCGGAAGGGCACCACGCCCAGGCAGCCGGCCAGGCAGGAGATGCCGGCCAGGCCCAGCCCGAGCACCGCCCGGCGCGAGCGCATCAGCCGCCCAACAGAGGCTGCAGCGCCTCCACCGTCAGGGGCCAGCTCGCGCGGCGCGCCAGGACCTCCAGCGCCTTGATGAACTCCCCCGCGGACTGGAAGCGGCGGGCCCGGTCCGCGAACAGCGCCTTGCGCGCCACCCGCGCCGCGTAGTCCGGCAGGTCCGGAGACAGCGTGGACAAGAGCGGCACGCGCGCGTCGCGCACCTGGTGCATCAGCTGCGCCTCGTTGTCGCCGGTGAAGAGGCGGCGGCCGGCCCACAGCTCCCAGAGGATGACTCCCACGGCGTACAGGTCCGTGCGGGCGTCCACCGCCTGCCCCAGCACCTGCTCCGGGCTCATGTACGGCAGCGTGCCGCGCAGCGCGCCGGAGTCGCCGCGGATCATCCCCTCGACCTCCGCCACGCCGAAGTCGGTGAGCTTCACGTCGCCCTGGACGCCCAGGAGCACGTTGGCGGGGTTCACGTCGCGGTGGACGATGGTGGCGCCGTTCTCCCCCACCTTGGCGCGGTGGATGTAGTCCAGCGCCTTGAGGATGCACCACGCGATGTAGCAGGCGGACTCCGGCGGCATCGCGGCGCCCGCCTTGAGCAGCAGCTCCTGCATGTAGCCCAGCGTCCGGCCACTCACGAGTTCCTGCACCATGAGGTAGTCCGGCCCGGCGCGGAACAGCCGGAACGTCCGCACGATGTGCGCGTTGCGCAGGCGCACCGTCAGCTTCGCCTCGTCGACGAAGGCCTTCACATACGCGGGGTCGTTGCGGAAGGACGGGTGCAGCCGCTTGATGACCACTTCGTCGGGCTCGCCCGGGGAGCGCTGGGTCGTCTCACGGGGACGCGCCTGATACACCTCGGCCATGCCTCCGACCGCAAGCCGGCCGACCACTTCATAGCCACCCAGGTCCGGAGCTTCCGCCACGGGGCCAAGATTAACGCGGATCCGGGAGCGGCCCCACTATTCCGCCACCAGTGACGTGAAGAGGGCCTCGTACTTCCGGGCGGACGCGGTCCAGGAGAAGTCCTTCCCCATGCCCCGCACCTGGAAGTCCCCCAGCCGTGCGGGGTCCGCGTACAGGGAGAGCGCCCGGCGGATGGCGGCCAGGAGCGCCGAGCGGTGGAAGGACTCGAAGAGGATGCCGTTGCCGTCCAGCCCCCCCTCCACCGTGTCCACCAGTCCACCCGTGGCCCGGACGATGGGCACCGTGCCGTAGCGCAGTGAATACATCTGGTTCAGGCCGCACGGCTCGTAGCGGCTGGGCATGAGGAAGAAGTCCGACCCGGCTTCCACCAGATGTGACAACGCCGGGTCGAACCCGATGTGCACGCCCACCTGCTTCGGGTGGCGGGCCTGTAGCGCCCTCAGGCCCGCCTCCAGGGCCGGGTCGCCGTTGCCCACCGCCACGAACTTCAGGTCCCCCTGGAGCGCCGCGGGCAGCGTCTCCAGCAGCAGGTCCACGCCCTTCTGCCACGCCAGCCGGCTGACGATGCCGAACACCGGCGCGTTGCCCTCCGTGGGCAGGCCGAAGTGCTCCAGCAGGGCGCGCTTGCACATCGCCTTCCCCGTCATGTCCTCCGGGCCGTAGCGCGCGGGCAGGAAGGAGTCCGTGTGGGGGTTCCACTCGTGCGCGTCGATGCCGTTGATGATGCCGGTGAGCGCGTGCGAGCGGCGGCGCAGCAGGCCATCCAGCCCGTAGCCCTGCTCCGGCGTCTGGATTTCGCGCGCGTAGGTGGGCGACACGGTGGTGAGCGCTTCGGAGTAGACGAGCCCCGCCTTGAGGAAGTTGACGTGGTCGTAGAACTCCACGCCCTCCGGCGTGAAGAGGTCCCACGGCAGCCCCAGGTCCTCCATGGTCCGCTTGGGGAACTGCCCCTGGTAGGCCAGGTTGTGGATGGTGAAGACGCACTTCGCCTTCGCGAGCGGCGTGCCCTGGAAGCCGCGGCGCAGGGCCACCGGGACGAGGCCCGTCTGCCAGTCGTGCAGGTGGATGATGTCCGGGAAGAAGCGCAGGCGCTGCGCGGCCTGGAGCGCGCCCACGCACAGGTAGGCGAAGCGGCGGGGGTTGTCCGCGAACTCGCCGCCCGCGTCGCCGTAGAGGCCCTTGCGGCCGCCGTAGAAGGCTTCGTTCTCCAGGAAGAGGACCTCCAGGCGTTCGGAGAGGCGCGCGGACAGGATGGGGCCGCCTGATTCACCGAAGGGGAAGCGCAGCACCAGGGACTGGCCGGTGGGCAGCAAGTGTCCGGTGTTGCGCACGTCCTGGTAGCGGGGCGTGACGATCTTCACGTCGTGCCCCAGCCCGGCGAGCGCCGTGGGCAGGGCCCCGGCCACGTCGCCCAGTCCCCCCGTCTTCGAGAAGGGGGTGACCTCCGAGGCGATGAAGAGGATCTTCATGAGTCCCGCCATTGCGTGCGAGTCCCGACAGGGAGTCAACCGCGAACGTGCGCGCCGGGGCCGTGTTTCCTATGGTGCGCCGCGTGACGAATATCCCTCCCGACCCCATCCAGCGCTTCGCCGACCTCTTCGCCCAGGCGAAGGCCGCCATCCCCGTGGACCCGAACGCCATGGTGGTCGCGTCCGTGGACGACCAGGGCCGCCCCAGCTCACGCGTGGTGCTGCTCAAGGACTTCGATGCGCGGGGCTTCGTCTTCTTCACCAACTTCCACAGCCGCAAGGGCCGTCAGCTCCGTGCGCACCCGTACGCGGCGCTGTGCTTCTTCTGGCAGCCCCTGGAGCAGCAGGTGCGCATCGAGGGCCGGGTGGAACAGGTGACGGACGCGGAGGCGGACGCGTACTTCCAGAGCCGCGCGCGCGGCAGCCAGATTGGCGCGTGGGCCAGCCTCCAGAGTGAGGAGCTGCCCTCGCGCGAGCTGCTGGAGCAGCGCGTGGCGGAGGTGGAGGCGCGCTTCCAGGGCCGTGCGGTGGAGCGCCCGTCGCACTGGAGCGGCTTCCGCGTGGTGCCGGACCGCATCGAGTTCTGGCACGCCCGCCCCAGCCGGTTGCACGAGCGCAACGTGTACCTGCGCGACGGCGCGGGCTGGAAGACGCAGCTGCTGTTCCCTTGAAACAAGTCCTCAGGGCACGCGGTGCTCGCGGAAGGTGACGCGCAGCGTGTACGTGCCCGCCGGAGCCTCCACCCGCACGAAGTCCCGCGCGTGCGGCGTCTGCTGCGTCAGCGTGCCTCCCGTGGCCTGCTTCTCCCAGGCCACCAGCGCCAGGTCGTCCACCGCCGTCACGCCCTGGCCGGACTTCGGAGGCGCGGTGTTGAGCGTCAGGTCCAACGCCCAGGGCGCGTTCCACAGGTCCGGCTTCGGCGGATCCGCGGGGAAGTGCAGGTCCTCCGCCACCAGCGTCCAGTCGTGGGTGCCGCCGTCGTGGCGCAGCAGCGTCTGCTCGCCGAAGAGCGTGTAGGACTCCACGGGCAGGTACTGCACCTTGGCGGAGAAGGCACCACCGCCCCGCCCCTTCAGCCACGCCACCGCCGTGAGGTCGCGGTTGGGCGGCCCTTCGGCGAAACCCGGCGGGCGGAAGCGGTTGACCAGCTTCACCGCCGCGCTCCGTGAGTCGCTGGCCGCACGCCGCTGGCAGAGCGCCGCGGCGCCCCGGTGCGGACCGTCCTGGCATACGTAGCCGGCGTTCGGGCCCACGCTCCAGCGCGGCGCCTCGTTGGCTTCGTCGTCCACGTCGTGGTCCTCGAAGTCGCCGTGCAGGAGCACGTCCCGCCCGGCCTTGAGCTTCACGCCCGTCACGTCCGCGCCCGTGAGCTTCGCCACCGCCACGGACTCCCCTTCATGGCGCAGGGGCCGCAGGTCCACCGTGGCGCGGCCGTTCGCGTCCACCGTCACCGGCACGTCCACGGTGCGCTCGCTCACCGCCGCGTGCCGGTCCTCCGGAAGCAGCTCGCCCCAGGAGGGCTGGGGCACCAGTTCCACGCCGCCCTCGCGGGACAGCTCCGCCAGGTTGCGCAGGAAGCTCTCCGCCAGGTCGCCCCCGACGGGCCGGGGGCGGTAGTCCTCGATGTACACGGGCACCGCGCGGGCCCGGTCCACGCGCGTGCCGCGGGCCTCCACCTCCGCCATCAGGCCCACCATCGTCTCCATGCGGTCCTGGTCGAAGGCGAAGTTGCCCAGCGACTGCGCCATCAACACGCCCTCGTGGCGCGCGAAGCCCTGCGGGATGTGCGGGTGGTGCGCGATGACGAGCCCCGCGCCCGCGTCCACCAGGTCGCGCATCCGCTGCGCCGTCGGGGTGGAGGGCCGGACGCTGTACTCGACGCCGGTGTGCAGCACCGCCACCGGCACGCGTCCCTGCGCCTTCTCCGCGGCCAGCAGCACGGACGCCCGCGTCAGGTTCCTCGCGTCCGCCGCGCCGCCCTGGTTGGGGCCCGCGACGTACTGCTGATCATGCGCGCTGCCGGTGATGGAGCACATGGACACCAGGCTGTAGTTCGCGCCCGCGAGCGACTCGCGCGCCGGCATGAAGGCCTGGTCCTCGTTCTGGCCCGCGCCGCTGAAGGCCATGCCTGTCGCGGCCACGTGCGTGAGCGTGTCCTCCAACCCCGGCGCCAGGTAGTCGTAGACGTGGTTGTTGCCCAGGCTCACGTAGTCCACGCCCAACCACGGCAGCGCGGGCAGCGAGCCGGGCAGCGTGAAGAACGCGTAGGCCTTCTCGTCGTGGGGCGTCGCCGGATGGTCCGTCACCGGCGTCTCCAGGTTCACGGCCCGGAAGTCCGCCGCCTGGAAGTAGGGCCGCACGTGGGTGAAGACGGCCTTCGTGCCCGGCAGCGGATCCGACACGCGGATGAGCGCCGCCGGGTCGTCCGGCGGCATCTGGTTGCGCGGCGTGGTGTCGTCCGGGTCGAGGAAGCGCCGGCCCAGCGACACGTCGCCCGCGAAGAGCATCCGCACGCCGTCCTTCGGAGACAGGCGCACCGGCGGCAGCGTCACGCGCTTCTCCGTCAGGCTCCGGCGCAGCTCCACCGCGACCACCGCCGGGCGGAAGCCCTCCGCCTCCACCGTGAGCAACCGGTTGTGACGGGGCAGCACGGGGAAGCGGAAGTGGCCAGCCGCGTTCGTGCGCGCTTGCGCGTCCCCCACCTTCACCACGACGTCCGCCACTGGCGTGCCCGCCGTGGAGACCAGCGAGCCCTCCAGCGCGATGCCGGTGCAGGCGTAGTCATGGCGCGCGGTCCGCTCGGCTTCGGGCACGGTGGCGTCCGCCGCGGGCTCCGGCGCGCAGGCCGTCAGCACCGGATCCTCTTCTGGCGGTGGCGGCTCTTCCGCCGTCTCGTCGGGAGGCGGCTCCTCCTCCGGCGGTGGCTCGGGAGGCGGGGGTTCTTCCTTGGGCGGGTCGTCCGGAGGCGTCACGGGCGTCACCGGTTCATCCCCCGGCGTCACGGCCTCCTGTCCGCTCTTCGGCGTGGAGGCGCCCGGACCACACGCCACGAGACACGCCGCCACCCACACCGTGGGCCACCACCGCCGCCACGCCATCCCACCCCTCCGCCGCGGACTTCCTCGCGACGAGATGGAGACGACGGCAGGCAGGCGCCAGCGACGGACTCGTCCCCGGGGGCTGCCTGCCTGCCCCCGGGGGCCGGGGCGTGTTCACCCGACGACAGCGACCCTGTCCCTTCAGGCCACTACCAAGGCACTTCCGCGCCCTCGTAGTCGAAGAACCGGCCGGAGTGCTCCAGCGAGACGCTGTCGATGACCCTCAGCATCCCGCGCACGGACTCCTCCGCCGGCAGCGGCGCGTCCTGCCCGCCCATGTCCGTCTGCACCCAACCCGGATGCAACAGCACGCACGCCAGGCCTTCGCGGCGCAGGTCGTTGGACATGGAGCGCACGCCCATGTTCAGCGCGGCCTTGGACATGCGGTAGGCGTACGCGCCGCCCTCCGTGTTGCTGGAGAGCGACCCCATGCGGGAAGTGACGTGCGCCACCTTGCGCCCCGCTCCGTGCCGCAGCGCGGGCAGCAGCGCGGAGGTGATGCGCAGCGGCCCGAGCGCGTTCACCTCGATGGTGCGCGCCAGGTCCTCGTAGTCCAGCTCATTCAGCCCCACCCACTGGCCGGACACGCCCGCGTTGTTGATGAGCACGTCCACCGGCTCGCGGCAGATGCGCTCCGCGAAGGCCTGGACGCTTTCCGCGCGGGTGACATCCAGTGGATGAATCCTCAGGCGGCTGCCGGCCTCCAGCAGCAGCGGCTCCAGCCGGCGCGCCAGTTCCGGGGCACGCACCCCTGCATCCACCGTTTCTCCCCGCCGCAGCAGTTGCTGCACGAATTCGAAACCGATGCCACGGCTCGCTCCCGTGATGACATAGCGCATGCCTTTATTAACGCGCCGGGAGGCTCTCCTTGGCAAAGCTCTTGCCTTCGCACTAAGGCGCCCGGGGTTGCTCACCTCACGACAAGCTCGGGAGTAGGACGACATGACGGTCGCGGTCATTGGGGGAGGCATCACCGGACTGGCGCTGGCCTACCAATTGCGGGCTCGCGGTACTGCTGCCGTGGTGCTGGAGTCGACGTCACGCGTGGGTGGAAACGTGCAGACCCACGCCCGCGAGGGCTACCTGTTGGAGGCCGGACCCAACAGTTTCCTCGACCGGGAGCCCACGACGCGTGAACTGGCGGACGTGCTCGGAGTGTCATCCCGGATTCGTTCGGCGGATGCAGCGGCAAAAAACCGTTACATCTACACACGCGGAGCCCTGCGAGCCCTGCCCACGTCGCCTCCGGCGTTCCTGAAATCCGACATCCTTCCCCTTGCTTCCCGCCTGCGGGTGGTGGGGGAGCTGTTCAGCGGACGCAACCCCACGGGTGCGGACGAGTCCCTGGCCCGGCTGGGGCGGCGCCACCTGGGGCGCGAGGCGACGGCGGTGCTGCTGGACGCGATGCAGACGGGCACCTACGCGGGCGACCCGGAGCTGCTCAGCGCGGAGGCCACATTCCCGCAACTCGTGAAATTCGAGCAGGAGCACCGCAGCCTCATCCTGGGCGCCATCCGTGCGCAGCGCGCGGCGCGACAAGCGAAGGGCTCGGGCGCGGTGGAGACAGGCCCCCGGCTCACCGGACAGATGAGCACGTTCGACGGCGGCCTGGGCGTGCTGGTGGACGCGCTGGCGAAGGCGCTGGGCGACAGCGTGCGCACGGACGCGAAGGTGGAGGGACTGGAGCGCGCGGCGGATGGCTGGAAGGTGCGGTACCAGGAGCGGGGCCAGCCGGCGGAGCTGAGCGCGACGCACGTGGTGCTGGCGGTGCCCGCGCACGTGGCGGCTTCTCTCGTGC
Organism: Corallococcus sp. AB018; assembly: GCF_003986945.1. Taxonomy (NCBI): domain Bacteria; kingdom Pseudomonadati; phylum Myxococcota; class Myxococcia; order Myxococcales; family Myxococcaceae; genus Corallococcus; species Corallococcus sp. AB018. The sequence goes on from NZ_RAWR01000062.1 coordinate 31,814, forward strand.
GCCCTTTGGACGCGGAGCTGGCGGAGAAGGCGGACGCCATCCCGTACGCGCCCATCGCCGTGGTGCACCTGGGCTTCGCGCCGGGGACGGTGCCGAAGCCGGACGGATTCGGGTTCCTGGTGCCAGCGGTGGAGGGCACCGCGATGCTGGGCACCATCCATGTCTCCACCACGTTCCCCTTCCGCGTGGAGGGCGGGCGCGTGCTGCTGACGTGCCTGATGGGCGGCGCTCGCCGGCCGGAGGTCGTCTCCCGGGATGAGGACGCGCTGGTGGCGCTGGCTCGCGAGGAGCTGAAGACGATGGCGGGGCTCACCGCGACGCCGGAGCTGACAGCGGTGTTCCGCTGGCCGCGCGGGATTCCCCAGTACACCGTGGGCCACCTGGAGCGCCTGGCGTCGATGGAGGAGCGGCTGAAGCGCTGGCCCGGCCTGCACCTCACCGGCAACGCGTACCGGGGCGTGGGCGTCAACGACTGCCTCAAGGAGGCTGCGCGGCTGGCGGACGCGCTGGGTGGGCCGGCGGCGGGAGCCACCCGGAGCGCCTGAGCGACCGCTCACCCGGAGACAGCGACGGCCGGGGGCAACCCTCCCCGGAAGGTCCCTGGGTCGATGCCAGAGTTCGTGGGCATGTTTCATGGACACTGGAGAAGCCCCCCATGTTCTCACTGCGCTCGCCGCTCTTGTTCGTGCTCGCCGTCCTCTTCTTCCCCGCGGTCCTCGCCGGGACGTTCGTCCTGGACCTCGTCCCCGCGCCCGTCCCCCAGCGCTAGGACGCGGGACGGTGTAGCCTTCCGCCTCCGCATGCAGGAGACGTCGCCGGAAGGCTCCATCGTTCGCGCCACGCTGCGCGCGCTCGTCGCGCCGTGGCGGTTGGCCCCCATCGTCCTGGTCTCCCTTCCGCTGCTCGCGGCCCAGGTGCGCTGGAGCGTGGATCCTCGCGCGTTCTGGATTGGCCTCCTGCTGTGCCTGATGTGCGTCGCGGTGGCGCCCGTGTCGTACCGGGTGCTGTTCCCGGAAGGGCTGGACCTGAGCCACGGCGGCATCCGCTTGCTGCTCTACGCGGCGGTGGGCAGCGGCGTGGTGCTGTCGGTGGGTTACGCCCTGCCGCGCGTCACACTGATGCAGGACATGTTCCTGTCGGAGCCGTACAACCTGGCCATCTGCGGCGGCCTGTTCCTCGTCGCGGGCTGGGGGTTGGGGCGGGACATCGGCTTCGAGGAGACGCTGGCCCGTGAGCGCGCCCGCGCCACCCGCTTCGCCTGGGAGGCGGAGCAGGCGCAGTTGCTGGCGCTGCGCAGCCACCTGGATCCGCACTTCCTCTTCAACACGCTGAACGCCATCGCGGAGTGGTGCCGCGAGGATGGCGCCGTCGCGGAGGCCGCGGTGCTGCGGCTATCCACGATGCTCCGCTCGGTGCTCGCGGGCGTGCGCAGCGTCACCTGGCCGCTGTCGCAGGAGCTGGAGCTGATGCGCACGCTCTTCGACCTGCACCTCTTGCGCGACCCGGACCTGTTCCAGCTGCGCATGGACGTGGCGGACGGGCTTTCGGACGTGCCCGTGCCGCCGCTGTTGCTCCTGCCCCTGGCGGAGAACGCGGTGAAGCACGGCCCGGCGGCCGGCCACCGGGGCCCGTTGAGCGTGGAGGTGGTCACGCGCGAGGGGGCGGTGGTGGTGTCCATCGACAACCCGGGCGCGTCCAAGGGCCCGCGAGAGGGCAGCGTGGGCCTGCCCACCGTGGAGCGGCGGCTGGCGCTGGCCTATGGCGGCCACGCGCTCCTGTCCCTGGAGAGCGCCGACGGGCGCACCCGTGTCACCGTCACCCTGCCCCGCCAGGGCCCCCAACCCGGAGTCCTCACGTGAGAGAGCCCCTGCGCGTCCTCATCGCCGACGATGAACTGCTGGCCCGCAAGCGCCTGTCCCGCCTGCTGGCCGCGCTGCCGGACGTGAGCGTCTGCGGCGAGGCGGTGGATGGGGACTCGGTGCTCGCGGCGGTGCGCGCGGGCGGCGTGGACGTGGTGCTGCTGGACATCCACATGCCGGGCCTGAGCGGGCTGGACGCGATGGCGCTGCTGCCGGAAGGCGGGCCCCACGTCATCTTCTGCACCGCCCACGCGGAGCACGCGGTGAACGCCTTCGAGCACGGCGCGGTGGACTACGTCCTCAAGCCCGTGGAGGCGGCGCGGCTGCAGAAGGCGCTGGAGCGCGCGCGGGCGCGGGTGAAGGCGCCCACCGCGACGGCGCCGACGGCAGCGGCGGAGAAGCCGACACTGACACGGCTGCCCATCCCGACGCGGCAGGGGCTGGTGCTGGTGTCGCCGGACGCCATCTCGCACGCGTCGCTGGAGGACGAGCTGGTGACGGTGTTCACCGCGCAGGGCGACTACCTCACCGACTTCACGCTCAACGAGCTGGCGGACAAGCTGCCTCCGGAGCACTTCCACCGGGTGCACCGCCGCGCGCTGCTCAACCTGTCCCACGTGACGCGGCTGGAGCCGCTGGAGACCGGCGGCTATCTGGCGCGTACGGCGCGGGGCCACTCGGTGGAGGTGAGCCGCCAGTCCGCGCGCGAGCTGCGCCGCATGCTGGGCCTGCGCAAGGGCGCGGAGGACGAGGGCTGAGCGCGACCGCCAGTCCTCACGCGAGCTGCGCCACATGCTGGGCCTGCGCAAGGGCGCGGAGGACGAGGGCCGAAGCCCAGCCTACGTGCGGCACCGCTTCCAGTCGGCGCGCACACCTTGCAGGCGCATCCCACGCGCAATCCGTCGCGGGCTGGCGTCAGCAACCGTGAGGCAGGCGCGGCGAGCGCACCCGCCTCGACGCCGAGCGCCTCAGTTCCAGACGAACAGCCGGTGCACCTGCGCCGCGTCGTCGCCCAGCGTGTCCGTCAGGGCCTGCTTCGCGGGGCCGGGCAGCTCCACACCGCCTCGCGCGCAGCGGGCCGCATCCTCCACGGCGAAGGCGGGCGCATTGCAGAACGCGTCCTGCCAGCGCGACATGAGCGAGGCGAAGAAGGTCTGCTCGTAGCCGCGCAGCTGGCCGTCCAGCCAGCCCTCCTTGTTGGGCCGCTGGAACACCTGCGGGCGCACGCCGCCGGGCTCGAAGGTGATGTTGTGCTCGTAGCCGGAGGCCTCCAGGGCGTTCTCCGCCTTCACCGCCAGCGGCGCGTGCCGCTCCTGGAGGATGCCCTGGGCCACCACCGCGAAGTGGTACTCCACGCCCCGCCGCTGCGCGTGGTAGTCGAAGGAGCGCGACACGTCGCGGTACTTCGTCACCTCGACCGTCGTCTTGTACTCCACCGTCTTCGTCTGGCGGACCAGGCGCTTCTTCATCACGCCCTTCTCTTCGTAGGACTCCTCCACCGAGTACGGCACCTCCGCCGTCGCGGTGCGGTCCTCGTGGTCCGTGTACGGCACGCGCTCCGTCCACGGCGCCGTCAGCTGCACGGGCTCGACGGTGCGCCGCTCGCTCAGGCTCCCGGCGATGGTCATCGGCGCGTGGCGCTGGGACGCCTCCGAGTACCAGGGCGAGGCCTCGAACGCGCCCGACAGCCGTGTCATCAGGTACTGCACGACGTCATTGCTGATGCCATCCACGGACACCTCCCACGTGGGCACGCCCAGCGCCTCCGGGAACATCCCCGCGCGGGGCGCCGACTGCTGGTAGTGCCCGCAGTAGCGCGACACCAGCTCCGTCCAGTGCTGCGCGCCGCCGGACAGCGACTGCTTCAGCTTCGCGCACGTCGCCACGCCGCCCTGCGCTACCGCCTCCTCCACGTCGCGGCGGATGGGCGCCATCTCCGGTTGGGCCAGGAGCGTGCGCTTGCGGTCCAGGTGCGACTCCGCCGTCAGCGCGTTGCCCAGCTTCGCCGGGTCGATGATGAGCTGGCGCAGGTGCCGGTGCGTGCCCGCCATCTCCTCCAGGAGCGAGCTCTCCATGCCGCCATCCAGCTTGGAGTTCCACTTCACCCTGTAGGTGAAGAACTGCTCCAGGTTCGCTTCCGCGTCCTCGTCCCGCCCCTCCACCCGCGCCTGACGCGCCTGGGTGAGCAGCTGCGACAGGCCGCGCCAGCGCAGGTCATCCAGCGACGCGCGATACTCGGGGTTGTTGGGCTCGTCATTGACGAGCTTCACGTAGACCTCGGCCGCCTCCACGAAGCGGCCCTTCTCCGCCAGGTCGTTGGCGTGGCCCCGGGTGGTCGAGCACGCGGTCAGTACCCCCGCGCACAGCAGCGCGGGGACGAGGAAGGACTTCCGGCGGGCGCCGGAGCGGAACGAAGCAAGGAGCGAGGCAATCACGGGAACGGCACCCTTCAGCGAGAGGCACGCGGCCCCGCAGGCTGACTCACAGCATGCCGCGATTATTCACCGCGACAGCCCCGTCCCGACAAGGCCCCCAGGCTCCGGGGTACGTCAGCGCTCCACCGGCCAGGTGTGCACCGGCAGCCCCTCCTCTGACAGCTCCAGGTAGCGCTCCAGCAGGGCCGCCAGCGCGTCCTGGCGGGGCATGTGGGCCTCCAGCCGCTCCAGCACCGCCCGCTGCCAGCGCGACCCGGTTCGCTGAAGCGCCACGCGCCGGGCGATGATGTCCAGCAAGCCGTCCGCCTCCGCGGTCTCCACCCCGGCCTCCAGCAGCCCGCGCCTCGCCACCGGCAACAGCTGCTTCACCAGCTCCGCCGCCGACATCACCCGAGGACTGGGCGCGGTCTCCGCCGGCCACAGCAGCGTCGCGCCCAGGCCGTAGTGAGCCGCCTGCTTGAAGTTGCGCCGGGCCTGCCAGAAGGGCAGCGCCGGGAGCAGCGCGTCCACCCGCTCCGCGAGCCCCAACGTCAGCCCCAGCAGGAACGCACCGTTGGCCACCATGTCCACCGGCGTGGGGCCCGACGGCAGCGCACGGAACTCGATGCGCACGTGGCCTTCTCCGTGCGGATCATAGATGGCCCGGTTCCATGACCAGACCGTCCCGTGGTGCAGCCGCAGCTCCTCCAGCTTCGGCAGTCCTCCGGCGGCCACCACCTCCAGCGGAGACTCCTGCCCCATCACCGGCAGGAGCGCCGGATGGAGCGCCACGGCCTCCGCGAACAGCTCGTGCAGGCCCTCGCGCACCCAGCCGTGTCCGAACGTCACGCGCGGGTGCAGGTGCGCGGCCTCGTCGCTGTCGCTCCGGTCGTCGGTGGCCTGTTGGAAGAGCGCCACGCGCGTCTCCTCCCACAGCCGCTTGCCCAGGAACAGCGGCGAGTTTCCGCACGCGGCCAGCACCGGCCCGGTGGCCAGCTGCGCGGCGTTGTACACGCGCGCGAAGTCCTCCGGGTCCACGCGCAGGTGGAACTGGAGCGACGTGTTCGCCCCCTCCAGCGTCACGTCCTCCCAGGTGAGGTTGAGCGTGTCGTCGCCAGCGATGGCCACCTGGAAGGGCCCGTCGCGCCGCTTGCGGATGGCCGCGGACAGCGCCCGGTAGCGCGCCTGTGGCGTGAGCGCGTTCTTCCCCAGGTCCGCCTGCCGCAGCGTGGGAAGGATTCCCACCGTCGCCACGCGCGCGCCCTCCGTCGCCGCCGCGCGCCTCAGCTCCGCCAACACCTCGTCCAGCTGGGCCTGGAGCCCGGTGAAAGGCCGCCCCGCGAGCAACGAGGGGCGCAGGTTCATCTCCATGTTGAAGCGGTTGAGCTCCAGCGTCAGCCGGTCGTCCTTCGACTTCGCCAGCACCTGCTGGTTCACCGGCAGCGGCGAACCCGCGCCGTCCACCAACGCCACCTCCAGCTCCGCGCCCATCGTCGCGGGTCCCACGCCGAAGCCGGGACGCCGGAGCACCTGTCGCAGCGCCTCCAGGCTCTCCGCGAGCCGCGCCACGAAGCGCGCGTGTTCCTCCGGCGTGAACTCCTCCTGCTGGATGGCCAGTCCCATAGGCCCTCCACGATTGGCACGACGCGGCGCACTGGCACGCGCGGTGTCAGCCGCTGGACGCCGCAACGCACCGGGAACCCCGCCCGCCTCCCACACTCGCTCCCTCGTCCGCCCCTCAGGCCGGCGGACCCGGGTGCGTCCGCGCCGGGTGTGTTATCCCAGGTCCCGTCATGCCGGACGCCACCGTCAACCTCTACGACCTGCCCCGCCCCGCGCTGGATGCGCGGCTCGCCGGCTGGGGCTTCAGCCCCCAGTACCGCGAGCGCGTGTGGACGGGCCTGTACCGCGACGGCGTCACCGCGACAGGCGACGTGCAGGGACTGCGCCCGGACCTCCAGGCCGTGCTCCAGGAGCGAGCGCACCTGGGCACGCTCGCCACGCATCACGAGAGCTTCAGCAGCGACGGGCTCACCCACAAGCTGCTCTTGCGCCTGCACGACGCGCAGACCATTGAGACGGTGCTGATGCGCTTCAAGGGCCGCGCCACCGTGTGCGTGAGCACGCAGGCCGGGTGCGCCATGGGCTGCGTCTTCTGCGCCACGGGCCAGATGGGGCTGTCACGCCACCTGACGCCGGGCGAAATCGTGGGCCAGGTGCTCCACGTCACGCGCGTCCTGCGCGCGCAGGGGGAAGCGCTGCGCAACATCGTGCTCATGGGCATGGGCGAGCCCCTGCACAACTACGAGCACACCATGGCCGCGGTGGACATCCTCGTGGACCCCAAGGGCCTGGCGCTGGCGCCGCGCTTCATCACCTTGTCCACCGTGGGCGTGGTGCCCGGCATCCTCCGGCTCGCGGACGAGGCGCGCCCTGTGCAGCTCGCGGTGAGCCTCCACGGCGCCACGGACGCGGAGCGCGCCGCGCTGGTGCCCGCGGGCCGCCGCTGGCCTCTCAACGAGCTGATGGACGCGTGCCGCTACTACGTGGCGAAGCGCAAGCGCCGCATCTTTTTCGAGTGGACGCTCATCTCCGGCCGCAACGACACCGCGGAGCACGCACACCATCTGGGGACGCTGCTGCACGGGATGGACGCGCACGTGAACGTCATCCCGCTCAACCCCACGGTGGGCTACGACGGCGGCCCCAGCGTCCCCGACGCGGTGCGTGCGTTCCAGGACGTGCTCACGTCGTACGGCGTGCCCAGCACGGTGCGCCAACGTCGCGGCATCGACATCGACGCGGGCTGCGGCCAGCTCAAGGCCGCCGTGGAGCGCAAGCCCCGCCGCTCCCTTCCCGTCGCGTCCTGAGCAACGTGCGGGGTCGCTCGGAACACCACCCGACCTGACGTGTCACCCCGGAGCGCTAGCGTCCGCTCCGTCCGCACGCGCGTAACGAGGTGTGTGCGGCACGTGGATGTTCGGGGGCCCTTGCATGGCATGGGCTCGTGGGCACATTCTTCAAGACGGCTTCCACGCAACCCCAACGGCTTCTCTGGCGGAGGTGGGCAATGCTTTCCATCCAGGAGCACGGCACGGTGGAAGAGGCGAGCAGCAACCTGCTCGACTTCATCCTGATCCCCGACAACTGGCTCGAGCAGGCGCCTCCGCAGCCCGAGGCCTCCGCCACATGGCCGGCATCGGATACCCAGTACCAGCGCCGCGTGGGTACGCTGCGCATCTGTGCGTCGGTGGACGTGGCACCGTCGCTGGACGTGGTGCTCCACATCGCGTTCCGCGCACCGGGGCTCACGCCGATCAAGGCGGCGGACCACCTGGAGAGCTTCCTCAAGCAGCGCCTGCCGCTGACGCCCAACAGCGAGTGGCAGGTGGAGGTGGACGAGCGCCGGTGGATCCACTTCTCGCGGCGCTACGCGGGCACGCACCTGCTGGCGTGACAGCTACGGCGCCAGCCGGTAGTGCCGCAGCGGCTGCGCCACGTTCTTCACCGGCGTTTCCGTGAGGGGGCCAAACTGGAGCTTGCGCACGAAGGGCTCCTGCGACTGCTTCAGCGCTTCGTGCACGCTCTCCATCACCAGCGTCTCGCGGAACCCCGCCAGCGACTGCAGCCGCGCGGCCTGGTTCATGCCACTGGAGAACGCGGTGTAGTTGCGGTTGGGACCAAAGAGGCCGCAGTTCGCTGTGGCCAGGTTCACGCCCACCGACACGCCCAGGCCCGGCAGATTCACCCGCTGGCACAGCGCGGCCACCTCCTCGCGTCCGCTCAGCTCCGCGGTGAAGGCCTGGATGTCCTGCGCGGCGCGCACGGCGGCCTCCGCGCGGCGCACGCGGTCCGTCTGGAAGAAGGGCGGACCGAAGAGGCCGATGACGCAGTCGCCCACCATCTTGTCGAAGACGCCGCCGTGCTGCCAGATGCAGTCCACGGCGCGCGCGCTCCACTCGTCCACGAAGCGGCCGATGCTGCGCGGGCTGTCGAAGCCCTGCTCGCAGATGCGGGTGAAGCCGTTGATGTCCGCGAACAGGATGCCCACCTCCTGCTCCTGCGCGCGCAGGTGCCGCGCGTAGTCCGGGTCCTCCAGCAGCGCGTCGATGGCCACCGTGGGGAAGAACTGCGACAGGTGGATGCGCTCGCGGTTGTAGTCCAGCAGGCGCTGGCTCAGCGTGGAGGCCAGCACGCGGATGAGGTCCATCGCGTACGCGGAGAAGCCCTCGTTGCTCCAGACGACAATCTTGCCCAGGGGCTCGCTGCGCGTGGCCGCGGAGATGAGCACCGCCTCCGTGGAGCGCCCGTCGAACAGGCGCTTGAGCACGCCCGCGTCCCCGTGCAGCAACCGCGTGCCGTGCTGGTGCAGCAGCGTCTCCAGCTGCGAGCCGGGCTGATCTCCGCTCTCGTACTCCAGCTGCCCGTGCCGGTACGAACGGTAGTGCAGCACGTGCGGCTGCACGGCGTCGCGGTACAGGAGGAGGAAGCCCGGCAACCGCACCCGCTGCGCCAGCGTGCGCACCGCGTGGTCCATGCCCGCCTCGAAGACGGGGTTGGCCAGGTGCTCGTTGCACTGGAGGATGAGCTGGTGCTTCTCCGACGCGGTGTGGACCAGCATCAGCACCGTGTCCAGCTCCTCCGCCACCACGTCCAGCGCGCGCGCGCGCTTCGCGGTGATGCCCGCGTCACCGGGCGGCCCCGCGAAGAGCACACCCATCGTCCCCACCGGTGAGCCCGCCACGTCCAGCGTCTGGGTGAGCAGCGTGCCCGTGTCGAGGACGCTCAGGCCCACGGGCCCCGCCAGAAGACTCCCGGCGAAGACGCCGCCCCAGTCGCCCGCGCTCCAGGTCTGCTCCACCAGTTCCTCGTCGCGCGTGGTGACGGCGATGGCGCGCGCGCCCAGGTGCGAAAGCAGCGTGGGGAAGCAGCGCCGGAAGCACTGGGTGAGCGTCTCGCGCTCCCGCAGGCTCTCCTCCAGGAGGTCGTCCGTGACGCGTCCCAGCTGGCGCAGGTAGCGGTACTCGTCCAGGGACAACTCAACGGGTGGGGACGTGGGCGCCGGGGTCATGTGCGCCCCTTGTACCGCCGCCCGGGGGGACTGTCACAAGGCCGGCACGTGCTTCGTTCCGCCCACGACGACGCCGTCCTGGACCTCGATGAGCCAGTACCCCTCCTTCCCCGCCTGGGTGGAGGAGCCCGCGCCGAACAGGTGGGGCCGGTCGTCGGTGGCCGGGTGGTGGTAGCGCTGGTGGATGTGCCCATGGAGCACCGCGAAGCGCGGGCCCGGCAGGAGCTTCAGGAGCGCGTCCGCGTCACGCAGGCCGTGGTGCCAGCCGTCCGCGTGGTTCGCGGCACCGCGAGGCGCGTGGTGCACCACCACCAGGATGGCGCGGCCGTCCAACCGGGCGTCCTTCAGCAGGGCCGCCAGGCCTTCGAGCTGGGCGGGGCCCACGGTGCCGTAGGACAGGCCGGGCGTGGGCAGCGGGCGCGCGGAGCACAGGCCCACCACCGCGGCGCCCTCCCCCACCAGCCTCACGAAGGGGAACGCGCCCTCGCGGCGGTACTCCGGCAGGTCGCTCTCCAGCAGGTCCCCGAAGTGCCGCGCGAAGCGGCCATCACGCGCGGCGCCGGGGGTGAAGACGTCGTGGTTGCCGGGGATGACGGTGCAGCGCGCGGGCGTGGGGGCCAGGGGCGCGAGCGCGGCGCGGGCGGCGCGGAACTCGCCTTCCAGGGCGTAGGCGGTGAGGTCGCCGGAGAGGATGAAGTGGTCCACGCCGTGCGTGCCCGCCTCGCGGGCGATGGTGGACAGCGTGGCCTGCGCGTTCCGGTAGGCCTTCGCCCGGCCTCCCGCCGTCAGCTCGACGAGCGCAATCCAGCGGCGCCAGCCCAGCTTGCGCAGCGGCAGGGCGAAATAGTCCTCGGTGATGTGGACGTCGGAGCAGTGCAGGAAGCGCATGGAGGGAGTCACATCCCAGGAACGGAAGGAAGCGGCGGGGCATTCTCTCCCAGCGCGCGGTGCGGGCGGGGAAGTTATGGTTGCCGCCACGATGCGAGGACGCTTCGCCCCCAGCCCCACCGGCCGCATGCACCTGGGCAACATGAGAAGCGCGCTCCTGGGCTGGCTCCAGGCCCGGGCCGCGGGCGGCGCGTTCCTGCTGCGCATCGAGGACCTGGACCGCGCGAGATGTCGCCCCCAGTTCCTCCAGGACCTCTACGAGGACCTGCGCTGGCTGGGCCTGGACTGGGACGAAAAACCGCTCATCCAGAGCGAGCGCGACAGCGTCTACCGCGAGGCCCAGGAGAAACTCGGGCGCGAGGGGCTCATCTACCCGTGCTTCTGCACGCGCGCGGAGATCGCCCGCGCGGCGAGCGCTCCCCACGGCCTGTCCGACGAAGGCCCACGCTACCCCGGCACCTGCGCGCACCTCACCGCCGAGCAGGTTTCGGAACGTGCCCGCACGCGCGCCCCCGCGTACCGCTTCCGCGCGCGCGAAGGCGAAGTGCGCTTCGTGGACGAGCTCATGGGCCCGTACGCCCAGGATGTGCAGGCGCTGGTGGGGGACTTCGTGGTGCGCCGCAACGACGGCGTGGCCAGCTACCAGCTCGCGGTGGTGGTGGACGACGCGGCCAGCCGCATCACCCACGTGCTGCGCGGGGACGACCTGTTGCCCTCCACGCCCCGGCAGCTCCAGCTCTACGCCGCGCTGGGCCTGCCCGCGCCCGCGTTCCTCCACGTGCCGCTGGTGATGGGCGAGGACGGCAAGCGGCTGGCGAAGCGCGACGGGGCGTTCGCGCTCGCGGAGCTGCGGGCGCGCGGCCGACCTCCCGAGCACGTCCTGGGTCTGCTCGCCGCATGGAGCGGCCTGGGCGACGGCAGCCCGGTGACCCTGCCCGCGCTCGTCGCGCGCTACCGCACGGACGCGCTCCCTCGCGAGCCGGTGGTGGCGCGCGAGGCACTGCTCCTCGACGCGCTCGGCCTGCGCTGAGGCCACCCGGCCTTCCGCCCCACCCTTCGGGGCGGGGCGGCCGTGAAGCAGTGAAACGAAGTGGCTTCCCCGGTGCACACCTTCAGCCCAGACACGTACGTCCGGACCGTGCCCAGGCGCGGCTTCGGCGACTCACGGGAAGCGAGGGTGGAGTCCAATGGCAGCCATTGTTGAAAGCGAACGAGCCGGCATCATCCCAGCGGTGCCAGGCAGTGCGTACAAGCTGAGCTGGGGCGCCATCTTCGGTGGCACCTTCGTCGCGCTGGGCGTCTGGATATTGCTCTACACGCTGGGGCTGGCGCTGGGCCTGTCGTCGGTGAACCCCGCCGACGCGGGGAGCGCGAAGTCCGCGGGCATCTTCACCGGCATCTGGAGCGTGCTCGTGCCGCTGGTGGCGCTCTTCGTGGGCGGCGTGGTGGCCGCGCGCAGCGCGGGCATCGTGGACAAGGCGGGAGGCGCCATGCACGGCGCGGTGCTCTGGGGCCTGACGACGCTCATGGGCGTCCTCGTGCTGGGCATGGTGCTGTCGAGCGTGCTGGGCGCGGTGTTCAACGTGGGCAAGGCCGCGGTGGGCGCGGGTGGCACCGCCGCCGTGGGGGCGGTGACGGGCGGCGGTGAAGCGGCGAAGGCGTTCGGCCTGGACGCCAACGACGCGCTCGCGCCGGTGAACCAGCGCCTGCGGCAGGAGGGCAAGCCCACCATCACCGCGAACCAGCTGGAGGCAGCGACCAAGGACATCGTCACCGAGGGCGTGCGCCAGGGCCGCATGGACCGTGAGCTCCTGGTGAGCAACATCGCGCAGAACACCAAGCTGTCGCGCCAGGACGCGGAAGGCGTGGCCGACCGCGTGGAGCAGCAGGTGGACCAGGCCAAGACCAAGGCCAGTGAGCTGGGCCAGCAGGCCCAGCAGGGCGCGCTGAAGGTGGCGGACCGCTCCGGCCGCGTCTTCTGGGGCATCTTCGCGGGGCTGCTGCTGGGGCTCGTCGCGGCGGTGCTCGGCGCCACGCTGGGCGTCAGCCGCAAGCAGCGCATCCGCGCGGAAGGGGCGGTGGTGGTGCCCCCGACGACGCCCACGACGCCCGGCCCGCGGCGCGAGGTGTATCCGTAGCCTCGGGCGCTCGCGTGCATCCCCGCTTCACGGCCCTTCGTGAGGCGGGTATGACACGCGGGCTCCCGGCCCATGGCGTCCTCTCACCGCACCGTTGTCCATTGGCTCCTCATCCCCGGCCTGAGCCTGGGGCTGTTCCTGCTGTTCACGCTGGGAGCCGCGTGGGTGACGCGCTTCACGGACGCACCGGAGCTGCCTGAACCCGCCGCGCCGCCGCCGGCCCTTCCGCCGCGCGCGACCGCACCGGTGCCCGCCGAGCC
>NZ_RAWR01000616.1:0-393 GCF_003986945.1 Corallococcus sp. AB018
ATAATGTAAAATCAAAGGGATTTGTTCAGAACTTTTCCAAGACAAATTGAAATTTGCTAACATTCAAGAAAGGATGCTTACAAATAGAATTTGAATTTGAAGATTCCTCTAATCTATTATTTTATGTTGAAGATATGCATGAGGAAGGAAAGCATGGACTATGGGATTAATTGAAGAATACAAAAATTCAAATTTCAAATCACTCTCATATGGAAAGGTTCAATATAGAAGATGAATTGAGTTGGGAAAGGGAATCAATCCTAACAACTATATTTTTGAAGCTCCAACAGTTGTAGTTTTGAAGCTATAAAAGGAGCATTCAAGCCTCAGTTGGAAAAAACAACAAACGCAACAAACATACATTGGTGATATTCAAGAAAGCTCTGTAAGAGC
>NZ_RAWR01000617.1:0-393 GCF_003986945.1 Corallococcus sp. AB018
AAATAGAGGGAGATGAAGGCCTTTGACTCTCCCTTTGCATGGAAATGCTTAAACTTTTCCCCAGAGGGTGAAACAGGGCCAAGGAGATACACTGCAGCATTGCCGGCCATCTTTGGGAGCCGGCCGGCCATTTTTGAAAAAGAGAATGGCTGGCCAGCCAGAAAAGGTGGCCGGCCGGCCACTTATTCCTGCAGCCACCTGGTTTTTCACACGTGTCCCCGTGAATAGTGTTTTTCCCTCTATAAAAGCCTCAACTTTGGGAACATTCATTTCATCTTAGTTTCAGACAAAGATGGAGGCGTTTCTCACAGAAAATGTCACATCTTGGATCTCTTCTCTAGATGGCTCGGAAAAGCTGAATTTCCGGGGTTTCGGTTTAAATGCACTATTCAC
>NZ_RAWR01000618.1:0-392 GCF_003986945.1 Corallococcus sp. AB018
TTCTTGACAAGGACAAAATGTTTTTATTGCTCTTAATTTTCTTCATTGAGCATCTCTTTCTTTCCAATTCATTGCGCTTTTATTGATCTTGCTATTACTATTAGCAACCACCAGGGTCCAGGCTTGTGTAGACAAAGACATAGTAGTGATGTTTTAATGATCTTTTATTTTTTATTTTTTATCTTGTGTGTGCGGTCCATCTAATAGACAAATTGCTAACTGGTTTTGAACTTTTGTGGCCCATTACTTTATAGAGATTATTGCTGGCATTGAATGAAAGTTACTCATTGTCATTGAGAAGAAACCATAGAATTGAAAAAGGAATGGGCAGACCAAGAGGGTTGTTTCTTTAATTGTATATAGACCATTACACAGCTTTGGCCATCTAGTAC
>NZ_RAWR01000619.1:0-392 GCF_003986945.1 Corallococcus sp. AB018
ACATTATGTAATTTCAATAGGCTCGTCTATGAACATGGCATGTAATTCCATTCAAGACATGTGATGAATCATGTATTCAAGTAATGAGTTCAAATTTTGACATTGGGTTAGTACGATAAGCCGAACCTTGGATGCATGCAAGACAATGGAAGCAAAGCATAAAGATGCTAATTTGAAAAATGATGTTCTATACTAACCACTGTAAGCAGGTAAATGAAAAGGAGAAAGCCGTGAGGTTGGAAGACATACAACTTATTACATGTTGGCCCTCACACAAGAGGGTCCGAATGAGTGTCCCAATGTCCGGCTTTAAACTAATTATTACAAAGCCAAGTGAATGAATAAATAACTAACTAGCTAAGCTCTGATTAACTAACTAGCTAATTTATTAC
>NZ_RAWR01000620.1:0-390 GCF_003986945.1 Corallococcus sp. AB018
GTTCCCGAAGGTCTCGGCTGCGCGCCTTGCCTCAAGATCTCTCAACTTGACTGTTTTGTGCTTGGTTGTGGACCAAGGACTTGTGTTTTTGCTTCTGAGGGAAGAGGGTGGCTTGTTAGCCATCCCCTCAACCCATCGACTAAGGCATTGTGCCATCGGCCATGTTTTCTTGGCATCAGCCAAAAGTGGTGGCCGATCGGCACTTTTTTTGGTCGATCGGCCATATTTTTGAGCCGAGACCTTTCCATCTGCTTTTTGCAGATATTTTCTGCCAGTTGTGACAGCTAGTGGGCACAATTTCCATCCTCCATACACGTGTATGGAAGGATTTGCTTCAAGACTCAAGCTTGTTCAACAAGCTTGAGAATTGAAATTCTATAAGAAGAGAGC
>NZ_RAWR01000621.1:0-390 GCF_003986945.1 Corallococcus sp. AB018
GGTCCGCACTAGGTCAGAAGACGTACATTACAACGTAGCGTCTGTTCTGGTATGTTTCTCTAGAGACTGTTTGAATGATATTGCGCATTTTGTTTTATACTATTTGGCTATTTGTTGATGTGTCAGAAGTGTAATGTGTTGGAATACATTGGGCGAGTACGACAAGCGGCCACGGAGGATGAAATTATTTGCACGGAAGATCAGGACGTGGTGCTAGAGTTAGTTAGTGAATGTCCGCAGCAGCGACCAGATATGTAAGTTTTTTGGTAGTTAAGACATATTTGGGTACATTGGTTGTTGTTTGTTGCTGATTTGTTTTTGTGTTTTGTGTGTGTGTTATGTACATAAACGGCAGGCTCGATTGTGCAATTATCGTTTGTTACTTAATGC
>NZ_RAWR01000622.1:0-387 GCF_003986945.1 Corallococcus sp. AB018
AGCCGTGAGACTGGATTAAATGGCATTCAGAGAGGAGAGCACCTGCGATCTAATCATTAATCGAGGACGAAGAAGATTCCGGCACTCTTTCTCTCTCTTCTTAGTATCCTCTTGTGTATATGTTTTGTCTTCCATTGCTTGGTGCGTAATCTTTCTAATAATAGTGTTTAGCTGACTAGGGCCAAAACCTCTCTCTCTAAGTTCTCGATATCTTGCCGGAGGTCTTTCATTCATCTTTTAACGCTGAGATCCCTTCGGTCCCTAACCGCTACCATTTAACCAAGGCTCGGGCGTAAGCCTTATCCTTAAGAGGGCGGCTCCTTAGAGACTAATCTTGATCTGGGCGATAAGCATCCAATGGTTGTTGGCCAACGGGACCTTTGGTAC
>NZ_RAWR01000063.1:0-44426 GCF_003986945.1 Corallococcus sp. AB018
CCCCAACGCCGTCCCCGTCCAGGCCGTGCCCCGCCCGGTGCCCAAGCCCCAGGCGGAGCGCCCTCCGCCGGAGTCAGAAGCGCTCTATGTGGCCGCAATCCTTCGGGATTCCCGGCTGCTGGCCCGGGACACCTTCCGCGTGTGTGATGAGTTGTCCCACATGGGACTGCGGATGGTGCTGGCCCAGACGACGTCCGGGCAGGGGCTGGAGGAGGCGCTCTTCGAGGCCTCGGAGGTCGTCAAGCGGACGCTCCTGGAGGCCGGCCGCCGGCTCTCTCCGGCGGGAATGGAACTCGAGACGGAGTTCATCCTCGCGTGCCGCGACATCATGAAGAAGCGCATTGACGAGCGGCTCGTTTATATAAAGCGAGCGACGGAACAGACGCAGGGGGCTTTTGATTTGACAGAGGAGACGCGGTTGCTCCTTTCCGAGCGCAAGGAGCTGCTGGCGCTCCGCAAGCGCGTCCTGGATGAGCTGACCCCCGCTTCCTCGGCAACGGGAACAAAGGGACCAATGCAACCGGTTTGAGTTCGCGTTTGTAAGAAAGCTCGACTTTGCGGTAGATCGGCCGGCTCGCCCAGGCCAAAGCACCTGATTTTCTTAAGGAGAAGTACCCGAATGCCGACGCAGAAGCCCCCCAAGGCATCCGTGAAGCCCACCAAGAAGAAGGTGGACCCGGTGATCCGCAAGAAGAAGGCCCCGGACAGCCCTGCGGCGAAGGTCACGAAGGCAGCGGAGCCCGAGGAGAAGGAGCTGCTGGCGAAGGACGCCCCCGCCGAGGCGCCCGAGAAGATCAAGAAGAAGAAGGGCGTCGCCGCCATGGCCGACGACGTGGACCCCGAGGAGGCCGCGGAGGAAGCCGCCGCCGCCGTCCAGGTGGACCCGGACGCCGTGGAAGACGACGTGGAGGAGGATCCCGTCGCCGAGCGCAAGGAGGTCAAGGACCTGCTGGCCGCGGGCCGCGAGAAGGGCTTCCTCACCTATGACGAGGTGAACGACGCCCTCCCCGCCGACATCGTGTCGTCCGATCAGATCGACGACGTGATGAGCATGTTCGGCGACAACGACATTGAGATCGTGGACGCGCAGAAGGCCGCGCAGTCCAACGAGATCAAGCCCACCGTCGCGGTCGAAGAAGAGAAGGAAGACCAGGACGAGGACGAGAAGGACGAGGACGACGAGCCGGGTGGCAAGTCCAACGATCCCGTCCGTCTCTACCTGCGCAAGATGGGCAGCGTCAGCCTCCTCACCCGCGAGGGAGAGGTGGAGATCGCCAAGCGCATCGAAGAGGGCGAGAAGGAAGTCCTGCGTGCGCTGCTCGCCTGCCGCGTCGCGGTGGCGGACATCCTGGACATCAGCAACCGCCTGAAGACGGGCAAGCTGCGCGTGCGCGACGTCATCAAGGACGCGCCCGAAGAGGCCCAGACGGAGAACGCGGAAGAGCCCGCCGAGGAAGCAGCCGAGGGCGAGGCCCCCGCGCAGCTGGCGCAGAGCGAGCTCAACAAGATCGAGCAGATCTCCAAGCAGATTGAGCGCTTCCGCAAGTTCGCCAAGGACTGCGAGGTCCTGGAGGAGGAGCTCTCCGGGAAGAAGAAGCTCACGGAGGTTCGCAAGAAGGAGCTGAAGCAGGAGGTGAAGGACCTTCGGACCAAGATGATGGAGGTCCTGGAGGAGATGCGGCTGAACAAGAAGCAGGTGGACCGCATCGTCGTGAACCTCAAGGGCCTCATCGAGCGCGTGGAGAAGGCGGAGGAGGAGCTCGGGGACCTGGAGCGCCGCTACGGCGTGGTGATGAAGGACCTGCGCCCGCAGCTCAAGGAGTCGCGCGAGAACCCGAACATCGCCAAGAAGCTCCAGAAGCAGCTCAACTTCACGCCTGAGCAGCTGGAGGTCCTGGACCGCGACGTGCGCACTGCGGTGCGGAAGATCAAGCGCGTGGAGGAGGAAGCCAACCTCCCCGTGGACGCGCTCCGCCGCAACTACGACGCCATCCGCCTGGGCGAGAAGCGCGCCGAGCGCGCCAAGAGCGAGCTGGTGGAGGCGAACCTGCGCCTCGTGGTCTCCATCGCGAAGAAGTACACGAACCGCGGCCTGCAGTTCCTGGACCTCATCCAGGAGGGCAACATCGGCCTGATGAAGGCGGTGGACAAGTTCGAGTACAAGCGCGGCTACAAGTTCTCGACGTACGCCACCTGGTGGATCCGTCAGGCCATCACCCGCGCCATCGCGGACCAGGCCCGCACCATCCGCATCCCGGTGCACATGATCGAGACCATCAACAAGCTCATCCGCACGAGCCGCTACCTCGTGCAGGAGATTGGCCGCGAGCCGACGCCGGAAGAGATCGCGGAGAAGATGGAGCTGCCGCTCGACAAGGTGCGCAAGGTCCTGAAGATCGCCAAGGAGCCCATCTCCCTGGAGACGCCCATTGGCGAGGAAGAGGACAGCCACCTGGGCGACTTCATCGAGGACAAGAGCCTGGTGTCGCCCGCGGACGCGGTCATCAACATGAACCTGGCCGAGCAGACCCGGAAGGTGCTGGCCACGCTCACGCCGCGCGAGGAGAAGGTCCTGCGCATGCGCTTCGGCATTGGCGAGAAGAGCGACCACACGCTGGAAGAGGTGGGCCAGGACTTCGAGGTGACGCGCGAGCGCATCCGCCAGATTGAAGCCAAGGCGCTGCGCAAGCTGCGTCACCCCAGCCGCTCCAAGCGCCTGCGCTCCTTCGTGGAGAGCTGAGCCGCTGAAGTAGACTGTTGAGCCCGGAGGCCTCCGTTCCTTGAGTGGACCGGGGGCCTTCGTCGTTTTCGTCCCGAGTGAGGTGCGCCATGGCCGCGAAGAAGCCCGCCGGAGAGCCCCTGCCCTTCTCCGACAGCGTGATGAAGCAGGTGCGCTCCATTCCCCGGGGAGAGGTGCGCTCGTACGCACAGGTGGCCATCTACGCGGGCAGGCCGGGCGCGGCGCGAGGCGTGGGGCGGGAGTTGAAGCACCTGCCGGGGCAGGCCACGCAGGTGCCCTGGTGGCGGGTCGTCCGCTCTGACGGGACGCTGGCGCCCCCGGTGGCCCACGAGCAGGCGAAGCGGCTGCGCGCGGAGGGCGTCACCGTGGACGAACGGGGGCAGGTGTTCCGCGTGGTGGTGAAGAAGGACGGCAAGGCCTGACACGCGGCGGCGCTTGCCAGGCGCGAGCGGGCGGAGAGATAGTCAGCGCGCGTCTGGCGTCAGAGACATGAGGGCCCTTAGCTCAGCGGTTAGAGCTGTCGGCTCATAACCGATTGGTCCCTGGTTCGAATCCAGGAGGGCCCACTCCCCTCACCTTCCGCCTGCACTACCGGCACAGGCGGTCAAAAGCGCAGGCTGCACCCAGGGCAGGCCGCCAGGTCCGCAAGGTCGTACGAACTGGCTCACCGAGTCTTCTTCACGGAACGCTTGCGACCCCCTGTCTGCTTCTTGGCTGCCTGGGGACGCTTGTTCTTGAACCGATTGAGCAAGATGCCGTGGAGTTCCTCCTCGGGGAGAGTGCTTGCAATGGAATCAGGTCTAGGGCCGAACTTCCTGGGCCTGGACTTGAGCCAGTCTCGAACCGAGCGCATCTCCATGGGCTTGTCGGGAGGAGCGCGTCCTCCCATGACCTGTTGAAAGAACCAGACCTCTGTCTCCGCGAAGGCCGGATGTGAGGTCAAGACCTCAACAGGGATGCGCCAGGTGAAGGCATACCGCGCAAAATAAATCCCCAGGCTCGAGATGAGAGGAAAGCGTGGGTCATCCTGCCGAGTCGCCCGCGCAAGCAGGAAGTAGCCACAGAGCTGGCGCAGGTGTTCGAGTGTGACCCTGGCCTCTTGGGTCGTCTTGATCTCGAACAAGGTGCCATCCACGATCAGGTCCGCGTCGGCTCCGCCCACGGCGCGGGAGTACCGGCCGAACGTGGGGTTCAGGAATATCGTCCCCGATGTCGTGAATTCGTCGAGCGGTGCATGCTCAAGCATCCTGCGGACTTCGTCGACCTCACGTGGGTCCACACGCGCGAAGTCCTCATCCCAGGTGTAGGAATTGAAGGGGGCGCGGCAGGCCAAATCGAGCGCGGAGAGCGCGAGCGCAGCTTCGGCCATCGCCTGGAGGTCTTTCGCTCCGACCTTCGTGAGGCGCCGATAGGCACGAATGACCTGCTCCGCGTTCTGGAGGACCCGTGCACCCAGTTCCCAAGGACTGGATGAGCCGGTCCGGGTAAGGATTTCACCGGGTAGGACTCCCAGCGCGCCGTGAGCAATCCAACTCTCTTCAATGGCATGAGGACAGCGCCGCCCCAATTCAAAGCGCAAGGCATAGTCCACGGCGGTACCCAGGAGTCCTGCCCGGCCCCGGTGCACGGAGCGAATAACCAGTACGTCAGGAGGACGAGGGCGCACTACCGATTGAAGAAGAGGGTTGAGCCGACTTCGTACGTTCACTTGCTCGACGACGCGCTTGAGCGACATGATGCCCTCCGCCGCAGGATCGACAATCCGACGAGGTAGAGCGCACCATGCCCGGGTTCCCCGAACGCGAACCATCACCCATTCGGGGAATTGCTCGTCATCCAGGACAGTGATGTCGGCGCGAACGAGACTCCCCGTCCACTCCTGAAGCATCCCCTCATTTTCGATTTCCCCTCTGAGCTTGCTCGCTCGGCTGCTCATGCATTCTCCGAGGGGAATCTTCAAATGAGGGGATAGCTCAGCGTCCACTCAGCGCTTCCTTCTCCTTCGCGCAAGGGTAAGACGGATGGGAACTCTGTTAGAGCATGAGAGGCCCTGCCATGACGTTCGCGACCGAATAGGATACCGCTGGCCAGAAGGAGCGTGCATGGCACATTTTCGAGCGTCATCCGGCCAGCGAGAACGAGCCAAG
Organism: Corallococcus sp. AB018; assembly: GCF_003986945.1. NCBI lineage: Bacteria > Pseudomonadati > Myxococcota > Myxococcia > Myxococcales > Myxococcaceae > Corallococcus > Corallococcus sp. AB018. The sequence goes on from NZ_RAWR01000063.1 coordinate 4,888, forward strand.
TCGGCTATGCTGGAACGATGCTCGTCTCCGTTGCCCGGTCACTCGTCGCGGTCGGTGGACTCGCTGCCCTCGTCTTTGCTGAGACAGCCTTCGCACAAGACAAGGCATCCGCGGACGCCAATTGGGTCCTCTCTGTTGATTGGACAATCCAGCAGAAGGAGGACGGCAAAATCTCTCAGGGCTACCACGTCAATCAACTCACCTGTACCAAAGCAGGCTGCTCGTTACTGGCTGTGACGCTCAACCAGTGCTTGGGCAACGGCAAGAGTGCAGTGTTTGTTCCCAAGATTGAGCGGTGGGACACGAGCGAAGGGACTCTCAGCGTAACGCCCAAGGAGGGCGTCATCTTGCTGGAGCAGTCTATTCCGGGCGGCCGTATCACCCAGCGCCTCACGCTCTCCAACAAGAATCCGCTCAAACTGCCGAAGGTGATCGGCTACAGCGGCGGCTTCACCAAGGAGTCAGCAGTTCTCAAGAAGGTGATTAGTGTCGAGTATGTGCCTTTGGAAGGTGCGACCAGCGTGCGTGCGATGGACTGCCGGGCTGAACTTCCCGGAGTAGCTGACGACTAGATATAAGTCCCATTCCCGGGCCCAGGGCCAGTGGAGGGCGTGTCAGAAGCCCAGCGACACTCACGCATAACGCTGCACTCCAAGAAAATCATTTGCCCTCGTCGGACACCCCATCTTCTCTTGCCTTAACGGCCGCCGCTGAGGAGCACTCCGCGTTACTTGGTTTCATCTTCCTCGCTGGATTTGAGGAGTAGGTCGCGGAGTTTCCCCTTGTACTCCACGGATGCGACAAGCAGGGTGACCACAGTCTCTGCTCCAGGGACTTCGAACTGTACCGCACCGGATTGTTGAGACACCAGGTTGGGCGTAATCAGGCCGCTTGCTTCTGCATCAGTTCCCGCCGGGCCTGACTCGGCGAGAGGAAGTGGTGACGCTCCAGCAACCAGTGCTCGTTGTACCGGTGAGCCCACTCCAGCAGCGCCAGCCGGAGTTCCTCCACGGTGGCGAAGGTGCGCACCCAGAGCAGTTGCTCCTTGAGGGTACGGATGAAGCGCTCGGCACAGCCGTTGCCCTCGGGACTGCGGACGAAGGAGGGACTGGACACGGCCCCCAGGAAGCGCAGCTCGTTCTGGAAGGCGTCGGAAGTGTACTGGCTGCCGTTGTCGTGGCGGATGGACAGCCCCGCGGCCACGCCCCGGCCGTACGCCCCGAAGCGAGCCTTGACGCCCTGGCGGATGGGCTCGAGGGCCTCGAAACGGGTGCCGACCTTGGCCGCGTGGATGCCGACGCACTCGGCGGTGCCGTGGTCGATGGCGATGAAGACGGTGGCCTGGCCCTCCAGCTTCGTCACGGTGCAGGTGGCGTCGGTGCCCCACATGACGTCGGGCTTGTCGGTGGTAATCGTGCCGTCATGGTTGCGCGGTCCCAGCACCCGGCGGGCCCTGCCCGGTGCCAGCAGCCCTGCCTCGCGCATCCGCCGCAGGCAGCGGGCCTTCGACGTGCGTACGCCCTGAGCGCGAAGCCGGGCCCATACCTTGCGGTGCCCCTCGCCCAGAAACGGGGAGGCGGCCAGCACGCCGCGGATGGCCTCCAGCAGCGCCTCGTCCGTCAGCGCCGTCTTCGGGCCTCGCCGGGCTGTCGGAGAGAGCGCTGCCTGCCGGCGGGCACGGTGCCGGTACACCGTGGCGCGAGGCACTCGCCAGGTGGCCGTCACGAGCACCAGTCCGTACGGCTTGCCGCTGGAAGGCGAGAGACTGGCGCTCATCCTCTCGACTTCCTCCAAGGAAAACCCGGCGCGTTGCCCTCCAGCAGCCGGGCCTTCTGCGCCAGCAACTCGTTCTTCATCATCAGCTCGCCCACCATGGCCTTGAGCCGCAGCACCTCGTCGTCCGCTGCTTCCGGCTCGCGGCTCTTGAGGTTCGCCTCGGCCCCAGCCAGGAACTTCTCCCGCCACTCGCTCAGCACCGCTGCCGTGACGCCCAACTCTCGGGAGAGGGCGTCGAGCTCCTCGCCCTTGAGCAGACGGAGCACGGCCTCCTTCTTCCGCTTCGCCGAGAACCGACCGCGCTCTGCCGTCCTGTCCTGCTTCTGCTTCTTCACATCCACCTCACGAGGGGGAGGCTATCCCCCAGAAAGGTGTCTCAGGAATCCCTGGGGCGGAGGAGAACGACGCAAGCAGCCCAGCCATGAGGAAACGCCGTGCTGAGCCGATTTGACCACCAGCGAGCGCGTTTTATCACTACGGTGAAAGCGTCTTTATGGTCTCGCAGTTCATAAGGGCACGCCGCATGTAGCGGTGGTGAGAGTGCGCCGTGATTTTGGGCGTGAGTTCATTACACATTGCATCATCAGAGGTAACAACGCGCGTCTGGGTGTACATCCAATCCTCTTCCTTGGGGTCGTATGTAAGGACGAGCGTCAGAACAATGCCGCACAGCCCCCCGGGTCCGGAGACGCTCACCCACTTGTTCTTCGACTCCCGCTTGAACACGCGCTCAAAGCGCGTGTGGGTGATCGAGCAGGCGTTTTTCGGCTCAAGGAGCAGCTCACGCATCGCCGAGACAACGCAGTCGGAGGTGCTGCACCCGCATACCCGAATGAGCGAGGCCCGCTCGCGCTCAAGGTCGGCTAGCTTGGACGGCTCTGTTGTAACGGACCGCACCTCATCGAGATACGCAAGCGCGCTGCGGCACGACGCATGTGCCTTCTTGATTCCCTCATCTCCAGAATAGCGCTTGCGAAGTTCGGTCTCCCCTTTGGCGATCTCCTGAGGTGTTGGGGAAACCGCCTTTGTCACAAGCAAGTGAGAGAAGGCGCAATCGACCTCACGGAGTGAATTCCGTGCTGCGGCAGTAGGTCGACACTCCATCGACATCGTGTCGACCGAGTCTGGTGAATAGAGCAGTGCCGACATGTACGCGAGTTCATTCTTCCCGCCCTCAATGGGCGGATGCGTGGCCTCAGCAACACCAGCCACTATCAGGACCAGGAACGGAAGAGCGCGCATCCTGCCATTCTCCCCAACGCCGGAACCCAGGTCCACTGTCCACGACGTGACCATCCCCGGGGCAATGGACAACCCGGTGTCAGGTTTGTACGCGCAAGGGGGCCCGGCATCCCGACAAGAAAGGGGGCACCGAGAACCACGAGCCCGATGCTCCCCAGGATGCTCAGGCCCACCCACAGGTTCTCTCCGGGCAGCACCGCGTGCCGGGGCTGCTTCGGGTTGTAGAGCACCTGGACCCTGTCTCCATGCTTGAACCTGGAGGCCTTGCCCGTACTGAGCCCGATCTCCAGGGGCTCCCCTCCGTCCTCCGGGCGGATGAGAACCCAGAGCTGGAACATGTGCCTGCGACGGAACTCCTTGTCGCGCAACCTGGCCAGCTCGTTGCCCTCCTTGAAGTGGTACTCGAAGTCCCCTCCCCCCGCGACCCAGCTCACCTCTGCCGGAAGCAGGAAGGCGCCGCGCTGGAAGCGCACCAGCTTCATGGACTGGTAGGCCACGAACGCGAGAATGAGCACGCCGGGCGCGAACATACAGAACAGCCCCGTGGCATTGGCGGTGGCGAGCAGCGCCCCCTGGTCAGACTCCACGAAAAGGAAGGAGATGGCACGGTCGTTGACCACTCACTGGAAGTCGAGGAGCAGCAGGCTCTTGAAGCAAGGAGCCACCGGGTCATCGAGCCAGGATGGCGTGGAGCAGGACACGCGGCTCGTCGTGGCCCCCTCGCCCCAAGAAGTAGAAGGGCGCGGTGGTCGGCAGGCCGCGGAACTCCGGGCTGTCGACCGCGCGAGCCAGGGCGAGCGAGGTCCACTCGAAGCTGCGCAGGAGGAACAGGCTCCGAAGCTCGTCGAAGCGCGCGTGGTCCTGGACCGATGGGTCTTCCGCCGCGTCTCCCAGCAGCGGCAGCGGTGAGGGGTCGAAGCCCTCCAGCTCTCGGAAGAGCACGCGCTCGGGTCGGAACTCGCCATCCTGGAGCGTGTGCCCGGCGTAGCCAGCACCCCAGGCTTGCGTGGGCACCCAGGGCGCGACATCCGCGCCGATCCAGGAGAACTGGAGGACCGACAACCGGTCCACCGCGCTCACCTTCCCGGCGTACATGGCGAAGGACTTCTCCAGCGCGCCCTTCAGCGCCAGGATTTCTGGCTCTGGATCCAATTGGCGGAATGCCTCCAGGAGCGGTTCCAGGATGGCATCCGAGGCCACCTGGAGCGAGGTGAGGTGTTGCCGAACCTGTTGAGCGAACGCGTCAGCGGGCATGGTGGGCACGGGGCGCGGAGCTTATGCGAAAGGGGAGCACGCTCCCGCCGGGGTCCGGCAGCGGCTGCTCGAAGAATTCGCGCGGCGCTTCGGCCCCTGGGCGGCGTGCCCGCGGATGGAGCCTGCGGGACAATTCGACATGTGGCTGGGCGATATCGAGCTGTCCAAGACCTGTTATCACAACGACTTGAATGGACAGATTCCACTGCCTGGCTCACTCGCCCGCGACAGCCGGGATGTCGAGGTGGGCAAGCACCTCCGGGTCCTCAAGTAGTTGACCGAGGAGAGCGACCTGTGGTGCGGAGACGCTGTGTCATGTGGGAGCCCGGGTAGGATGCGCGGACATGGACTTCCAGGCGCGACTCGAGGCGCTCACGCACCAACTCCGGCCCTGGTCCCCTCTCTGGTCCCGCTCCATCCTCCAGGGCTGGCCTGGGTCCGGCGCCGCCTTTCCCGAGGACTGGCTGGCCTACGCCCGGTCGCTCGATGAAGCGGACGAGCGACAGCTGGACCAAGGAGTGCTCGTGGGCGCACCGCCTCCGTCACTGGCCGCGCTGGTGGGCGCGCTCCAGGAGCTGACGGCGCTGCCCTGGCACCAGGGCGCTCATCCGCTGACGGTCGCGCAGACGCAGGGACTCAGCGTCAAGAAGACCCACGAGCTCGAGCGGGTGCTCGCCCTGCTCGCGCCCAGGACGCGCTTCATCCAGCAGGCGGTCGATATTGGCGGCGGCATGGGACATCTTGCCCGCCTCTGTGCGCGGACGTTCGGGTGGACCTTCCACAGCATCGACCGGGACGCCGCGTTGCAGGACAAGGGACGGCGGTGGCTGGGGAGAACCCCCTCCCCGGGTGGGGACACCCTGAGCTTCATCGAAGCCTCCGTCGAGGACGGGCCCCAACCGCGAATCGATCCGCTCTTCTCCGGCCGGGACCGGGCCTCCATCGGTCTGCACACCTGCGGACCGCTCGCCCTCACGCAGCTCCGCAAGAGCCAGGGGGCGGGCTTCGTCCTGAACATCGGCTGCTGCTACGACAAGCTGGAGGCCCCGCGAGACTTCCCCGTCTCCCGCTTCGGAGGCGCCCATCCGCTGCCCTTCACCCCGCATGCCCTGGCGCTGACGACGCGGGGACGGCATCACAAGACCGAGGTGGAGTTCGCGCGGATGAAGCAGGTGTACGCGTGGCGCTTCGCGTTCCATCTCCTGTCGAGGCAACGCTTTCCCGAGCGCGGCTTCGTCAGGGCAGGAGACGCGCCCCGGGCGCTCTATGCCGGACGCTTCGCCGCCTACGCGCGGGACCGCCTGGAGCGACTGGGCCTCGATGCGAACATGACGGACGCAGAGCTGGATGCCTTCGAGGTGTCTGTTCGCGCCGAGACGCGAGACCTCCTGCTCTGCCATCTGCTGAGGGACCGCTTCGCACGGGCGCTGGAGGTCGTGCTCCTGCTCGATCGCGCGCTCCTCCTGGAGGAACTGGGCTTCCAGGTCGAGTTCCTCCAGCTCTTCGATCCACGCCTGTCTCCGCGCAACCTCGCGCTCATCGCGTCACGGAGCGCTTGAGCCCGTGCCGGGCCGAGCGCCCGAGCTGAGGTGATGGCGGGACGACAAGAGCCTCGTCCCCGGGGACACGACCCACCGCCACCTGGGGAGCCATATTGGGGCGAACGCATGGCTCGCTTCGTGGCGTGGAGGAAGGAAATGGGACAAGCGAGGCGGGGGTCCCCGCACGTCGCCACGGCCCTGCTGGTGCTGGCGCTGGGAGTGGCCGCGTCCGGCTGCCAGCCCCAGGGGCCCTGGGGGTCCGCCGTTCCCGAATGCACCGGGACGGAGGGCGCCGCCCGCGAAGACGCCGCTCTCTCGCTGGGACAGGATCCGCGCCGCTACGTCGAGGAGGATGGGCTGCCGGTGCTCCACCTCTACGTGGCGGACTCCCTGCCGGATGACGACGACTACCAGGCGGCGCGCGTCTTCTATCGCGGCCGCTGCTACGTCTCCCGGGCCCGGTATCGCGGCGCGACGTCCAAGGACTTCCCCAAGCGCAGCTTCACGCTCGACTTCCGCGACGGGCAGTCCTTCGACGAGCCCCTGCTCGCGGCTGGCTTCTCTGGCCGGCGCAAGGTGGTGTTGATCAGCTCCTTCAATGACAACTCATACCTCCGCGCGAGGCTGGGCTTCACCTTGTGGGGCCTCATGTCTCCCGACCACCTCCAGGTGAAGACCTTCAGCGCGGTCGTCTATCTGAACGGGCGCTATCACGGGCTCTACACGGTGGCGGACCACGTCGACCGTCACTCGCTCTCCGCGCAGGGAATGGATGTCCAGGGAGAGCTCTTCAAGGCCGTGGGCCCCGACGCCAACTTCTCCCGGCGGGACGCGTCCGGCAGGCCCAAGGCCTCACTGCATCTGGGCTACGAAAAGAAGGAGGGCGAGCCCGAGGAGGGAGCCGGCGCCTACGCGAGCATCGAGCAGCTCACCGACTTCGTGGCGGGGACCCCTGCGGAGCGCTTCCGCGCGGAGCGCGGCGCCTGGATGCAGGTGGAGGACTACGAGGACTGGTGGATCCTGGTGCGACTGGCGGCGCTGTCCGACTCCGTGACGAAGAACGCCTACCACTTCCGCGCGCAAGGGCAGGCGCGGCGCTGGCGCTACATCCCCTGGGACCTGGATGCGAGCTTCGGGCAGAACTGGGACACCACGCGACAGGCCCCGGACGTGAGTGCCTCCTTCACGGTGGAGAACCTCCTGCTCGCCCGGATGTTGGAGGACCCCGCCATCCGCCACCCCCTCCGCGAGCGCCTCCACACGCTGCTCCACACCACACTCCACCGGGACGTCGTCCAGGGGCTCATCGCCACCTATGCCGCCGAGGTCGACCGCGCGGCACGGAAGGATGAAACACACTGGGGTGAGGCCTATCGCCACTTCCCGCGATGGAACCAGCGCACGGACCTCCTCGGCTTCGAGGACGAGGTGAAGTACCTCCGTGACTGGGTGGATGCCCATTGGGCGCTCCTGGACGAGGAGTTCCACTGATTCAGGGCGGGTGAGGGTGCGCGTTCGCGACCCGGCCCAGCCCGACAGTACGCAGGGAGTGCGCAGTGGACAGATTCCACTGCTCGCGGAGCGCTTGAGCCCCCCGGAGCTGACGGCGGTCTCAAACGGTCGTCGCGGAGCGCTTGAGCGCCCCGGGCCTTGCGCATCTGCCCATGGGGCAAGCAGGGAAGCGCGGGCTCAGCGCTTCTCAAGCAAGGGGCGCGGATCGAAGGTGACGCGAATGCGGGTGATGCGCCCGCTCTCGACGTGGCTCCAGTTCGCCACCGGCACGGGCTCGTGCCCCGAGGGATGGATTTCGAACCAGGTCATCACGTCGTCGCCGTCCACGAAGCGGTGAAGCACGGTCACCTGGGGCGACACCTTCCACATGCCGTTGACGAGCCCCTTCACGCAGGCCTCCGCGCCCTCCGCCTTGCCGAGCGCGCCGACGAAGCTCACGTCGGGCGCGAGCGTGTCCCGCAGCATCGACTCATCCTTCGCGCTCCACGCATCGAAGTACGCCTGCACCACTTCCACGGGACGTTTCATGCTCGGCCTCCAGGTGCTCGACGGAAGAGTCCGTCGAGCATGGACGTGAGCATCCTCCCGGCTTCGGACAACCCTGTGTCAGGTTTGTTCGCGCAAGGACCCGCTTCACGCCGCCCGATGGCTGTGACCATCCAGCGCACAACCCACCACGCCGACGAGCAGCGTTTGGGAAAGGGAAGCGTGCCCCCATGGCCTCCGCGGACCAGCCCGACTTTCGCCGGGCCTGGGGCAGCATTAGGAGGCGTTCCACAGGACTCGCACACTGGAAAGGACGTACCGCATGCCCCGTCGCCGCCAGGAACAGGGAATGTCGTCCACCACGAAGTGGGTGCTTGCGGGGCTGCTGGGCCTGCCGCTGCTGTGTTGCGGCAGCGGAGGCCTGATGTGCCTCGGCATCCGGTCCGAGCTCCCCTACGCCGAGGCGATCTCCCGGGTGGAGAACCATCCCGGGGTCGTCAGGCTGCTGGGGGCGCCCATCAGCGCGAGCAGCTTCTTCAGCGGCTCTTTCAACCTCATGAACAAGGATGGTCAGGCGAACATGACCATCAACCTCTCCGGCAGCAGGCAGGACGGCCGGCTGGAGGTGAAGGCCGTGCGCACCGACGACGTCTGGGGATTCAGCCGGCTGCGCGTGGTGGCGGACAACGGCGAAGCGGTGGACGTCGGGGGGTACAGCCGGCATTGAGTGCACGACATTGCCCAGCGCCGGGCCGGCTTCAGCTGTCGCCGGTACCGAAGCCGCAGGAAATCTGCCCGTTCGCGCAGCGCGCCACACATTCCTGCCAGTCTCCGTTCGGGTCACAGGGCCGCCCCCTGCACTCGTTGAGCCCACAGGTGCCGATGGGGTCGCTCCCCTTGCACACCGACGTGGAGATCTCGCCGTCGGGGGCGTGGGTCCAGGACGTCGTGCTGATGTTGGCGTAGCACCACTGGCAAGGGTTGGATGGGTTTTCCGAACCGTGCGGGTACGCAACACCATTGATGACACATTCACTGCCGCCGCTACCACTACAGGTGACGGTGATGCCATCACAGGTGATCGAAGTCGCGGAAATGGAGCTACAGATGTTCCCCGAACACTGGAGCACCTGACCGGTTCCGCACTGGGTCGACGTGTTGCACAACGCGGACGACAGACTTCCCAGAGGCTCCACCCCGCTCTCTTCCGGGGGCACACTACATGCCAGGAACAGCACGCATCCAACGACCGTCGAGACAATACGCTTCATGGTTTTCTCCTCGTGCGCCAGGCACGACAACGCGCTGCCTGCCTTCGATGAGCGCATGGAAACACCCGCTCTCGGGGCATCGCGAGCCGACAGCATACACACAAGAAGTGCTGCTGACGCGGGCCGCCAGAGCCGTAAGCCCAAGGTGCTCCAGATTCGCTCGCACTCTTCCCGCCTCGTTCAAGTACGCCAACGCTCGCCGCACTCGCATTGACGCTGCCTCGACGGATGAATGACGCATGTTGATCGGTTCCAATCGCGGGGCATACGCGGCGCCACTTCTCGCCAGCATCCGCATCAGACGCTTCATGAACGCAGCCCCCGCGACGTGCCCCTTTCTTTTCAACTACGGCGCCGCACTGGACGACGGCTCTCTCTACGTTGCCGGCGTCGCCCGTGAGTTGGAGGATCGGGACGTGCCGTCTACCTCGGCTATGACGGCGTGCTGAAGGTTCGCAACGACGTCGCGGGCTCGAGCGAGGAGCGGCTCACTTTGGACAACGACGGCCCGAGTGTGCTGCGCACGGTCTCCGGCCTCCGGGTCGTGGGCGAGCGATTCTTTGTCGCGGGCATGCGCCGGAGGGGCTTTGGCCGCACCCTCGGCAGCTGCATCGAGACGTGGCGGGGGCGGTGTTCGAGATGTCCACGGGAGCCCCGGCGCTCTCAATCGGTCGTCGCAACAGCTGACGCGAATACTTCGGCAGGCGTTCGCCATGCAAGTGTTTGACGCGGGCGCCCGTTGAGTTCATGCGCGATGGCGTCGAGTTGCTTGCCAGAGAGGGCGCTCAGGTCCACGCCCTTTGGGAAGTATTGGCGAAGGAGACCGTTGGTGTTTTCGTTGCTGCCGCGCTGCCAGGGGCTGTGCGGGTCGCAGAAGTAGACTTGGACCTGCGTGTCGATGGTGAAGCGTGCGTGCTCGGCCATCTCCTTGCCCTGGTCCCACGTCAGCGAGCGGCGCAGGTGTTCGGGCAGCCGCTGAATCTGCGCTGTCAGCGCCTCGCGGACGCGCTCTGCCGTCCGGCCGTGCGGCAGCTCGAGCAACATCACATAGCGGCTGTGGCGCTCCACGAGGGTGCCGACAGCGGACTTGCCTGCCTTGCCGATGACGAGGTCGCCCTCCCAGTGGCCCGCGACGGCGCGGTCCTCAGCTTCCGGTGGCCTCTGGCTGAGCATCACCATGTCGCGCAGCTGGCCGCCCATGTCGTTGCGCTTGCTGGGCCGGCGCTGGGTCCGGCCTGTACGCAGGCAGGCGGCGAGCTCTTTGCGGAGCGCGCCTCGTGCCTGCACGAAGAGCGAGCGGTAAATGGTTTCGTGAGACACGCGCATGTGGGGCTGCTCGGGGAAGTCCGAGCGCAGTCTGGCGGCAATCTGCTGGGGGCTCCAGCGCCGGGCCAGGCACTGCTCCACCTCGTCCCTCAGCGGGCTGCTTTCGGCGAGTTTGCGGTGCTTGGGACGACGCGCCCTGCGCTCAGCGCCTTCCTCGGCACGCCACGCCCGGTACTTCCTCCTGCCACCCGTCGCGGCCACGTCGCGCGACACGGTGGACGCGGAGCGTCCCAAACGACGCGCGATGGCGCGCATCGACTCGCCCGCCTGTACGCCGCGCGAGACTTCCTCGCGCTCCTGCAGCGATAGGCGCAAGGGCGAGCGCGGGCGCGCGCGCGGCGCGACTCCGCCCGTCTTCACCAGGAGCCGCTGAATGGATTTCTTCGAGCAGCCGATGGCCAGCGCCGCTTGCTCAAAGTTCTCGCCAGCGATGACACGCCGACGAATCTCCAGCCTGTCCTCACCTGTCAGCCTTGCTGCTTTCCCTCTGCCTCGCACCCAGTGCCTCCCGTCAAGCAGGGTGCCATGGTGAGCACCCACGTGGTGCGTTCACCGCTTGAGACCGCCCCCCCATCGCTGGAGCCGTTGAGCGTCCCGGGCACGTCGCGGACCTCGTGGATGGCCGCGACCTCCGAGCGCCTCTGTTTTTTCGGCAGCCACAGCGCGCGGGGGTCGGCGGCGACAGGAACTGGGAATGCGGGCGGCTCGTCAGAGCAGCTTCGACATGATGTCGCGCTCGCGCTGATCGAGCTTGATGGAGTCGAGCGTCCAGTTGACGAGCTCGTCGGCGACCGAGGCGTCGTAACCGAAGGTGGTGGCGGCCTCCTTCACCGACGCGCGCTCCTCGGCCGCGAGCTCTCCGTCGGCACAGGCCACCTCGACGAGCATGCGCAGCAGGGAGGCGCGCAGTTCGCGGATTTCAATCTTGCTGACGATGTCGGTGAGCCGGCCGGGCTTCTGGAACTCCGCCTCGATGATGGCGGCGACCTGCGGGTCGCGGGGCGACAGGCCAATGTTCAGCACCACCTCGTCGAGCTGCTGGCGCTCCTCCTCGGTGATGCGGCCGTCGCTCGCCGCCACGTTGGCCATGGCCTGGACGAACGCCAGCAACTGCTCCTGGGGGTACTCGCTCGACATGTCATCTCCTGGGTAGGCGGCATTCGGCTGGCGGAGGGCTCACCGCCGGCCACGGAGCCGGACTGCTCGTTCACGCAGGATAGTGGCGGCCCACGAGGAGCGAAAACGGTTTCAGCCGGACGCCGGTCCCCGCACGAGGAACACGGGTTGGGGACAATTCAGGCTTGTCGCCACGAGGCGGTGACGCAGAAGGCCAAGCCCCCTCGCTTCTCGTCACTGAACCCGTGACAATCCGCGGCATGACCCTGCGACTCTCGATTCTCCCCCTGTTGATATTCTCCCTCGCGGTCGTACCTACCCTTTCAGCTTGTGGCTCCGATGACGGCGATACACCGCCGGATGCGGGCACCAGGCCCGATGCAGGCACCCCGCCCGACTCAGGCACCGAGCTGGATGCTGGCGCCGAGTTCGACGCGGGCACTGAAGTCGACGCGGGCACTGAAGTCGACGCGGGCACTGAAGTCGACGCGGGCACTGAAGTCGACGCGGGCACCGAGTCCGACGCGGGCACCGAAGTGGACGCGGGCACCGAGGCCGACGCGGGCACCGAGGCCGACGCGGGCACTGAACCGGACGCGGGCACCGAGATGGATGCGGGCACCACTCCCGACGCGGGCACCGAGGTGGATGCGGGCACCCCCCCCGACGCGGGCACCGAGGTGGATGCGGGCACCGAGGCCGATGCGGGTACTACTCCCGACGCGGGCACCGAGCCCGATGCGGGCACTGAACCGGACGCGGGCACCACCCCTGACGCGGGCACCACCCCTGACGCGGGCACCACCCCTGACGCGGGCACCACTCCCGACGCGGGCACCACTCCCGACGCGGGCACCACTCCCGACGCGGGCACCACTCCCGACGCGGGCACCGACCCCTTCACCACCTGCGAGGGCACGTGCAAGGACACCGCCGTCACGGTTCAGATCGACGGGAACCAGCGTGTCCTGCCGCGCGCCTTCTTCGGCTACGAAGAGCCGACGAACGCCGGGGACCCGTGGACGCTGTGGATCGAGATCAACAACGGATCGACGAATGAGTGCCCGTCCGAGACTTCGCCGACCCCTCCGCAGCTCGTCAACGTCTACTCGGTGACTGTGCCGGTGGACACGACTCCGGAGACGGGTTCCTCGGGGGTGGGGGGACCGACCGCGACCCTGGTCGACTTCGATGGCGCGCTCCTCGACTGGCCTCCTTTCGTTCACAGCACGAACCTCACCTTCACGCCCGTGGCGGCCTCGCTCTGCCCCAGCTGCGTCAAGGCCGGGACGCCTCCCACGTCGCACTTCGTGGCCTTCAATGTGGACGGCACCTACGAGAACGGCGCCATCTCCGGCCACGGGTACGCCACCTACTGTCCCTCGATCGACCGCCTCCTGAACAACGGACCCGACGCAGGCACCGAACCGGACGCAGGCACTGAGCCAGACGCGGGCACCACTCCCGACGCGGGCACCACTCCTGATGCAGGCACCGACCCCTTCGGCACCTGCGAGGGCACGTGCCAGGACACCACCGTCACGGCCCAGATGGACGCGAACCAGGTGGCCCTGAACCACGCCTACTTCGGCTACGTGGAGCCGACGACCGCCGCGGATCCGTGGAGGCTGGTGCTCGAACTCAGCAACGGCGAGACGGATGAGTGCCCGTCGCCGACAGGGCCACTCCCGCCGCAGATCGCCACTCTCGAATGGGTGAAGGCACCGGTGGACACAACCCCGCAGACGGGCTCCACGGCGGGTGGACCGGCATCGTACTTGTTCGACTTCGATGGCGCGCTCATGCAGGAGTATGCCACTAGCGACACGAGCCTCACCTTCACGCCCGTGGCGGCCTCGCTCTGCCCCAGCTGCATCAAGGCCGGGACGCCTCCTCCCGCGAAGCACTTCGTGGCTTTCGACGTGAACGCCACCTACGAGAACGGCGCCGCCGTCTCCGGCCACGGGTACGCGACCTACTGCCCCTCGATGGACACCCTCCAGAACAACTGAGCGCGGTCCTGACACACGTTCCCCCGGCCCTCCGATTCGGGAAGGCCGGGGGAGCCCCGGTCAGCCCTTGAGTCGCAAGAGGCGCCGCGTGGCCACACACACCACACGGCCCTCCAGCGCCTGGAGCCCGTGCTCCCGGCAGAACGCGTCGTAGGCGGAGGGCCGCTCCCCCACGATGTGGAACAGCGCCCGGGGCAGGACCGTGTCCGCCAACTCCTCGGACGGCGTGAGGTCCGTCACCCCGAGCGTCCGGACCACCAGCTCCTCCAGGTGCGCCTGGCCCTCCACCGGCCTGCGCGACAGGACATACGAGAGCGCCCCCACCGTCTGGGTCGGCGCCACGGGACGCAGGTTGTCCGCCGCGAGCAATTCCTCCCAGAGGACCTCATGCAGGTCCCTCGCGGCCGCCGCGAGCGTCATGGACACCACCAGCCCTCCGCTCACCACCACGCCCCGGCCATGCCCCAGGTCGAAGCGGTGATGGTCCAGGTGGATGGGGTGCGTCACCAACAGCTGCGTCGACATCGCCAGGTTCGCCGTCACGCCCAGCGGCCTCGCGAAGCCGTGCAGCAGCAGCTCGCCCTCCTCGAATGACGTCGCGGGGGCGGCGCGCTGCGGTACGTCCTCCAGCCGCCGCGTGAGCGCATCCCGGAAGGCCGTGGCCATCCCCAGCTCCTCCGACCCCTGCATCGCCGCGGAAGGAGACGGACCAAAGGACTCCGGCTGGCGCCGATACAGCTCCAGCTTGTCCAACGTGAAGACGGGGACGTCGTCCCCCACGCGCAGCATGCGGCGGTGGGTCGTCACCACGGCGCGCTTGCCGTCTCCGGTGTTGCGCACCGAGCGCACCTGGATCTCCTGCCGGAAGGTGTCCCCCACCCGCAGCGGCGCCAGCTGCCGCGCGTCGCGGAAGCCCAGGTGATAGATGGCGCCGTGCGTGCTCGACATGCTGCACGCCAGGTAGAGGCCCATCATGAACGGCAGGGGCGGAGCGTCCGGACCGGACAGCCCCAGCCGGGCCGCGAAGGGCGCGCTCGTCACCACCCGGTCGTGTGAATAGAAGCACTGGGCCCACAGGTCGCGCATCCCCGCCGTCACCGTCATCTCGTACGGGTTGGGCAGCACGTCGTCCGGGCTGGGCGGGCGGTGGAGCGCGTGCGACACGCGGCGTCCCCGCACCCGAGGCTCCGCCTCCATGGCCAGCACGGCCGGAGGACAGAGCGCGAGCATCCGGTGCGCTGCCTTCAGGTGCGGAGGCCCCACGAGCACCCCGTCAACGACAGCCATCCCCTCCGTCTCCGCCGCGCCACCCGCACCGGACGCCGTGAGCCCCGGCACCTTGCGCGTCAGCGTCGCCAGCGCCCCCTGCCCTTGCGCCTGCGTCACCTTCCGGGCCCACGCCAGCTCCGACGCCGTGGGCGTCATGCAACGGTTCACGGTGTCGAGCTGATCCGGATGCAGGCAGCACTTGCCCGTGAAGCCGTGGACGTGGCCTTGCGCCGAGTGCTGCTCCAGGCCGATCCGGTCTGCGACGTTAGTGTACGGCGTATCGAACGGCTCGATGCCCGCCGCGCGCGCCGCCATCACCACCATGCTCCGGGGATGCGCGAGCGTGAGCTCCGCGTGCGGCAGCGCGCCCGTCAGCCGGAAGAGGTCGCCGTGCCCGAGCATCAATCCCAACAGGCGCCCCCCACCCGCCACGGCCAGCCGCCCCACCTCCAGCAGGGCCGCCGGGGTCTCGATGAGCGGCAGGAAGCGCGTGTGTCCCCGGGGCAGCCCCCGGGCCTCCTCCAGCACGCGGATGCGCTCGTGCAGCGCATCCAGGTCCTCCGGACACGTCGTCATGGTGGGCATCAGCGCCGTCAGCCCCGGCAGCCCGATGCAGGCCTCCAGGTCCGCGTCGAGCAACTCGGGACGCGCCGCCTCGTTGATGCGCACCACCACCGGACGCCCGGCGAAGGTGCCTGCCTTCAACGCCTCCACCAGCCCTGCTCGCGCTGCGGCCTTCGCGGCCAGGGGCACGGCGTCCTGCAAGTCCACGATGAAGCAATCCGCCGGCAACCGCGCGGCGTTCGCGAAGGCAAACTGGGGAATGAACAGCAGGCTGCGCCAGGTGGCCGGGGGCCGCGGCGCCTGAGACATGTCTTCCATGAGGGTGCGCTCCAGGAGGCCCGACCCGGGTCAATTCACTGGAATTGAGAAACACAACCAGGCGGCCGTGACGCACTCCTATCCCTTCGCGAAGGCGCCGCCATTGAGCACTTTGTTGCATTGACAGAGGCGGAAGGCGTGGCCTGCGTCATCGCGGTGGCCATGCATGGGAATGCTCTCTTTCCTTCTGCCCTGGCTCACGGCCCCTGGAACCGGTGGGCCGTGATTTCGGAACGGCCCACCATCTTCGTCGTGGACGATGATCCGCCCGTGCTGCGCAGCATGGAGCGCGTGCTCCACACGGAAGGCTACGCGGTGCGGAGCTTCGTGCATCCCCGGTTGATGCTGGAGTGCGAGCCCTGGCAGGGACCGGGCTGCGTGCTCATGGACCTGCGCCTTCCGGAGCTCGACGGGTTGGAGCTCCAGGAGCATCTGCGGAAGGCGGGATGGCGACACCCCGTCGTCCTCGTCAGCGGCTATGGGGACGTGCCCGTCGCCGTCCAGGCGATGAAGGCAGGGGCGGTGGACTTCCTGCCCAAGCCCGTCAGCACGGAAGCACTGCTGACCGCGGTGTCCCAGGCGCTCGCGCGAGACCAGACCTTGAGGGCCGCCCACGCCGAGCACGAGCGGCTCCGCCTGCGCTTCTCCACGCTGACTCCCCGGGAGTGGGACGTATGCCGGGGTGTGGCGAGGGGACTGCTCAACAAGCAGATCGCCGCGGAGCTGGGCACGGCCGAACAGACGGTGCGGTTCCAACGGTGCCGCGCCATGGCCAAGCTGGCCGTGGGCTCCGTGGCGGAGCTGGTCCGGCTGCTGGACCGGTTGGAGCCGCCGTCCGGCGCTGTTCAGGGGACGCAGTAGCGAGCGTCACGTCCGGCTCCAGCGGTGCGTGCTATCCCTGCAGCCATGAGCGACGAGAATCCGAGCATCCTGTCCCACGTCTCCATTGGCACGAACGACTTCGCGCGCGCCGTGGCCTTCTACGACGCGGTCCTCACTCCGCTGGGCTGCCGGCGGGTGTTGGACTTCCCGAACGCGGTGGCCTACGGCCGCCAGTTCCCGGAGTTCTGGGTCCAGACGCCCATCGACGGGAAGCCCGCGACCGTGGGCAATGGCACGCACTTCTGCTTCCTCGCCCCGTCGAAGCAGGCGGTGGACGCCTTCCATCAAGCGGCCCTCAAGGCGGG
Source organism: Corallococcus sp. AB018 (assembly GCF_003986945.1). Classification (NCBI taxonomy): domain Bacteria; kingdom Pseudomonadati; phylum Myxococcota; class Myxococcia; order Myxococcales; family Myxococcaceae; genus Corallococcus; species Corallococcus sp. AB018. The sequence goes on from NZ_RAWR01000063.1 coordinate 21,762, forward strand.
AGCCACCGATGACGGCGCCCCCGGCCCGCGTCCCCTGTATGGCCCGCCCTACTACGGCTGCTTCGTGCGGGATCCGGATGGCCACAAGGTCGAAGCGAACTTCTGGGACACGTCGCTCGGCGGCCACGAAGGCACCTGAGACGCCGCGCCCGGAATTCCAAGGCCTTCGCGCCTCCTGACGTGGAGGCGCGAAGGCGGGGACTCACGGGGCGATGACGCGCTCGAAGGTGGCCAACTGCATCTCCAGCTTCCACTGCAACATCGCGCGCGTGTTGGCGGCCAGGAAGCTGTTGCAACCGGCGGACACGGCGGTCTGCTCAGGCTTGTCGGAAGCGCAGGCATCCACCGTCTTGGAGAAGTCATCCCGGGCGGCCCAGAGGCTGTCGCCCTCCGCGAAGGCGTGCTCCAGGCTGGCGCGCGCCATCTGCTTGAGCGTCTTGTACTCGAGCTTCTGGTCCGTGGCGGCGGCGACGTACTCCTGGGTGATGTCCCCGCGCAAGATCCCCGAGTCGTCGGTCGACAGCGCGACCGGCACGTTGTTCTTCAGATAGGCGGCGAGCGGGTGCGCCTCTCCCGACATGCCCAGCAGGACGCGGTTGGAGGTCAGGCAGATCTCCACCATCACGCCCGCGTCATGCATGTCGCGCAGCAGGTCCGCGGCGCCATCGCCAGACGTCTCGGCGAGCACGTCCGCGCCGTGGCCGATTCGCTCCGCATGGGCCTTCTCCACGGCCTCGCGGATGTGGAAGGTCATGTGCTGCTGGTCCTGCGCCGTGAGCACCGCGGGGATGAGCTCCCCGGCGTGCAGCGAGACATGAACCAGCTTGCGGCCGACCTCCTGGTCGTTGAAGTCGTCGAGCGTGCCCAGGGCGAACATCTCATCCTGGTAGAAGGCCAGGGAGTTGGCGTTCTCCTCCGGGGACACCAGGTTCACGCCGACGATCTCCGGCACCTTCTGGGCAAGCTCATAGGCATACACCCACTGTCCGAAGACATTCGTCCGGTCCGCTGTGCGGTTGGCGGAGACGATGAGACGCACCTCCACGCCGCAGCCAGGGTCCGGCTGGGCCGTGGCACACCCCAAGAGGGTGCGAGTGCCCGTCAGGGTGTTCGCGATGCTGGTGGCTTGCGCCGTCAGGGCGTTCTGGAAATCCGGCAGCGCGATGAGCTGCTGCCGCCTGGCCAGCAGGGTCGCCTTGTCCCAGGTGTCCGTGGACGTGAACAGCGGCGTCGCGAGGCTGCCACCCCGGCCCGCGCCAAAGCCTTGCATCAGCTCCACGTAGACCTGATGGTGCCTGCCCGCGCGCGAGAGGATGTCCGCGTAGCTGTCGTCATTGCGCGAGTCGTTCTGCACCGCGCCGTACTTGCCGAAGGCGTCGAAGAAGTGCTGGTGCGCCGTCAGCAGGGGCCCCGGGTGGTCCTCCATGGACCAGGCGCTCAGCACCGCATCCCGCAGGGCGAGGTCGCTCTCCGTCTGGGACAGGGGCACCGAACCGGCCGCGCACGGGTTGCTGGCCACGAAGGTCGTCGTGTTCACGCAGGCGCCGTCCTCCGCGCCCCACGCAATCAGCTTCTCCGTGGTGATGGCGCCGGAGGTGTGGCTGTGCAGGTCGCCGCCCTTGGGCATCTCGAACAGGAAGGTCCCGAGCGCCGTGGCGTCGCTTCGCAGCGACTCCATGTGCTCGTTGACCCGCTCCTCTCGCGACTTCTCAACAGGCGGGACGGGATCTTCTTCACTGCAAGCGCTCAGACCGAGCGCGGCAACGATGGCGAATGATGAGAACTTGAGCATGGGGGTAATGGCAATCCTTGTGGAGGTGCGGGGCGCTCCGTACAGGGTGCCAAGGAGAACGTGAAGTGATTTTCACGTCTATCTCATTTTACTCGAATGCATATGAGAATGGATTCAAGAGGGACCCAGGTCGGACGCCGCTCGCTCCGCGCGGAGGCAGAAGCGGGCGCGGGGCGGCGCCCTCGGCCCCGCCCTCGCCCCACCCTCCCGGCTCCGTCGTCCCTATCTTCAAGCTGCTGGGGCCGCCGGTAGCTCCTCCCCGGAGTCCGGGAGGCCCACCGCCATGGGAGGCGAGCCATGAACGCCGGAGCACCCGAGCCCACCGAAGCAGTCCCCCACTACGTCCTGGAAGGCCGGGTGGTGACGCTCAACTCCCGGGACGAGGTGATTGAACGGGGGCGCGTCCTCGTCCGTGGCAGCCGCATCGTCGCGGTCGAGCCGTCGGGCGGCCCCCTCCCCGAGTCCTTCCGGAGCGCCCCCAGGATCGACACCGGCGGGACGCTCTATCCAGGGCTCATCGACCTGCACAACCACTTCGTCTACGACGTGCTGACGCTGTGGCGGGTGCCGAAGCGCTACCTCAATCGCACCCAGTGGCCGCGCCACGCGGAATACGCCACGCGCATCTCCCTGCCCATCCGAGTGCTCGCTGGCCACTCCCCTTCTGCCCGCGCGGTCGTCCGCTACATCGAAGCCAAGGCGCTGCTGGCGGGCACGACCACCGGTCAGGGCATCCGGACCCGCGTGTCCGGCGGAGAGGCCCTCTTCCGGGGCGCCATGCGCAACGTCGAGGAACCTCGCGACGACCACCTGCCCGCGGGCAGCACCCGCGTGATGGACCTGCATGACGACGCCGAGGACATCGAATCCTTCCGCGACGCCCTGAAGTCCCGCGCCGCGTACTTCTACCACCTGGGCGAAGGCGTGGATGACTACGCCCACCGCCGCTACGCCGACCTGGCCGACCATGACCTCGTCCAGCCTTCACTGATTGGCATCCACAGTCTGGGATTGCAGCGCCCGGACCTGGACAGGATGGCCGCCATGGGCGCCAAGGTCGTGTGGTCCCCCTTCAGCAACCTGCTGCTGTATGGACAGACATTGCACATCGCGGACCTGCTCGGCGCGGGCGTGACGTTCTCCCTGGGCTGTGATTGGTCCCCCACCGGCAGCAAGAACCTCCTCCAGGAGTTGAAGGTCGCCCGACACGAAGCAGCGCGACAGGGCGTGTCCCTGTCCTCGAAGACATTGGTGCGCTCGGTGACGGCGGACGCCGCCCGGGTCACGGGCTGGCAGACCCAGTTGGGCACGCTCCGCGCCAACGCACTCGCGGACCTGTTGGTCATCGCGGGCACCGACGGCGACCCCTATGACGCGTTGATCTCCGCCACGGAGAAAGAGGTGCGCCTCGTCATCGTGGATGGCGTTGCCCGCTACGGAGACCGCGCGCTGATGGAACCGCTCGCCTTCGACCCGGGCCATCCCTCCGAGCCCTGGACCGTCGACGGCGTCGAGAAGGCCTTCTCCCTGTGGGCGGACGACTCCCCCCTCAACGACGTGGGCTTCGAAGCGGCGCGCTCCCTCCTCGATGAGGCCATGGCGGACCTTCCGGACTTCCGGCGGCGGATGGACCACGAGGAGCGCGAACAGCTGCGCCCCGGCGCCCCCAGGCCCTTCGAGCTCGTGCTCGACAATGAGCCGCAGGACGTCTTCGCCTCCGGCCCCGAAGCCTCCGGGTTCATCACCGACCTGGACCGGGTGGCCGGGCGCATCACGCTCGACGCTCCCACCGTGGGCGGGCCGGACTACTGGGAGCTCCTGTCCGCGCAGCTCAATCTGGATGACACGCTGAAACAACAGCTGAGGTCGGACTACGCGTGAAAGACGTCCGGGGTGGAGTCGGCGCTCACCCCGGCCGAGGAAATAAATGCCCCTGACGGCGTAATCCCAGTGCAACGGCGGCACTGGACAGACCGGAAGGGACATCTCGAATGAATCACAACGTGAGGAAGACTGCGTGGGCGGCACTGGTCGCGAGCGCCCTGCTCCTGGGCGGCGGGGCTTGCGGAGGCGACGACGGCGCTCCTGACGAAGTCCGACGGGCTGGACGAGGACTTCGCGCTGATCCGCTACAACGCGGACGGCTCGCTCGACACGACCTTCAAGTCCGCGGGCAGCCCGTCCGGCAGCTGGATTGGCGGCGCGTACACGAATGCCGAATCCGTGCAGGGCATGGTGCTCCAGGGCTCCAGCGTCGTCCTGGGCGGGGGTGACCACTTCGCGGCGGTGCGCATCACCTCCAGCGGCAGCCAGGACATGACGTTCGGGACCGGCGGCCTCGCGAGGAGCGAGGACGGACAGGCCCACGCCATGGTGGCGCGGCCCAATGGAGGCCTGCTGCTCGCGGGCGAACGGCAGGACGTGAAGGTCGGCGGGGAAGCGCACGGCGTGCTCAAGCTCGTGGCGTACACGGCGGACGGCAAGCCGGACGTCACCTTCGGCCCCGCGGGCGTGCGGGAGCTCACCGCGCCCGTGGGCGTGCTCGACGTGGTGGACGTCAGCGGCCTGCGCATCCAGGCGGATGGGAAGATCCTCGTCTTCGCGGATGTGTACGCGAAGCCCGTGCTCTTCCGCCTGCTGGCCAATGGTGACCTGGACACGTCCTTCGGCACGGACGGCATGGTGCGCTGGCCGGAGACGCAGCTGGCGGTGCCGCTGTTCATCCGCTCCACCACCGGGCCGAAGCTGGCCATCCTGGGCGACAAGGCCTTCGTCACGGACGCGAACATCTACTCGTCCGGGTTCTTCCCCAGCGAGAGCGCGTACGCGCTGCTCAAGAGCACGGGGCTGTAGGCGCCCAGACAAGAAGCCCGGCCTCCCTCGTGGGCGCCGGGCTTCCTGGACCGCTGCAAGCCTTTGAAAGGCCTAGCAGGTCTTGTTGTAGAGCGCGATGCAGTTATTGCGCAGCTGCGCGGCGGTGCACTTGCCGTTGTCCTTACAGACGCCGATGTCCGTGCCCGGCCACTTACAGTACAGGAGCGTGACCCAGCAGTTCGGGCCCATCGCCGAGACCTCGGACGGCGACTCCATCGACGCCAGCGCCTCATCCGACGACGTCATCGGGTTGTGGTCGAGGATGATGCTCTGACCGGACTCGGTGGAGATCATCTCCGCGTTGTCGGACGGGTAGTCCTCCACGCCCGTACCACATCCCACCAGCGGAACCGCGGCCAGCATGAGCCCCAGGAGCAGCTTCTTCATGGTTGGTCTTTCTCTCGGTCAGTCGGGGATGCCCCGAGTGGATGGCCCCATCCACAGACTCGAACACTACATCCATGAACAAACCGAACAAACTGGATTTCTTCCATTTCCCTGGGAGGACTGCGGATTCTGAACAGAAGGTTCCCACCTTGACATCCTGGGGTCTCTTGAACCGGCCCACCGCCCGCGTCAGTCGTTGAAGACGGGCGGAGTCGTCTGGGTGAGGATGGGCACCGGCTTGTCGCCAGACATCGCCAGCAGGCCCTTGAGGCAGCGCGCGGCGAGCAGCCAGTTCTTCGGGTTCTTCATGTCCAGCCCGCCGACGAGCTGCTTGAGGATGCTGAGCGTGTCGAAGTAGACGCGCTCGCAAACCAGCGTCTCCGTTTCATCGAAGATGAAGTACGCCGACATGCGCACCCGGAACGTGTTGCCCGTGGCGGGAATCTGCCCCAGCGGCCCCAGGTGGGTGCCCATGAGCCAGAACTCCACGATGACCGCGTCATCACTGTGCCGAAACGAGATGATCTCGTGGTGCTGGTCCGGGAAGGCCACGCGGGTGTCGCGGTAGTAGTCGCGCACCGCGCTGTTCCCGTCGTGCACCGTCAGGGTGGGGATGAGCTCGTAATGCGGATGCGGGAAGGTGGACAGGACAGCGTCCCAGTCCTGCTTCACCTCATCGTGGAAATGGGCCAACACCAGCTTCTGTCGTGCCTTGCGGACCTGCTCCGTGAGCATGCCTGTCTCTTTCGTGGGGGGAGCTGCTGCGGGGGGGAGAATGCCCGCCCCGCCACGACACGGGAAGTCATGAAGCCACCGGGCACGGCACGTGCAATCGCTTTCCAGCGCAGGCCCCCAACCCCTCTCGACGGAGCAACGCCATGGACATGCGCTGGAAGAACCGCGGCTCACTCATTCGTAACGCACTCGGACTCGGCTTGGGCGTCGGGCTGCTGTTCGCCGCGACGCCGGGCATCGCCGGGGACACGACGGGCAAGGGCTGCGCGTGGTTCGACGGAGTGGAGAGCTGCCCGATTGACGCCTCGAAGCTGTCCGCCACGAACGAGGGGCTGCTCGTGGAGAGCACGGACGGCAAGCAGGCGGGAGTGAGCCTCCACCTGGAGGGCGCCACCGGCTGGGATGCCTGGCTGAACCCGCTGGAGCCGGATGGGAGCAGCCGGATGCTGCTGACCTACATCGGTGCGCAGCCGGACGGCACGTCGGAGCTGCTGGAGCGGGTGGTGGTGGCCCGCTCGAAGGCGGAGGGCCAGGGCGCCATCTACGTGGACCCGTCCGTCCACGGGGCCTCCACCTACACCGTGCGGGGCTACGTCGACGGGAAGCTGGCCTTCGAGCGCTTCGGCGTGGCCCCCGTCCCGGAGAGCTTCGGTGGGCCGGCGGGCCCGGGGGATGACGCGAAGTTCTCCCGGCTGGTGGCCTTCCCCGGGAAGTGGGGCAGCGGCCACGGCGTCGTCGCCGGCCCCAACGGTGAGGGCTGCACGCCCGGCCTGGATTTCCCGTTCCCCAAGCCCGTCCGCTTCCCCGACCACACGTTCTCGGTCGCGGTGGACCTCGTCACCTTCCGGCCCGAAGGCGTCCAATCCAACTCACACGCGCTCCGGGAAGTGTCCCTCCAGGGAGTGGGGCTGCAAAGCTTCACCCTCCAGAAGGTGGCACGCACCCCCTGATGTCTGAGATGCGATAGCAGTCAGGACCTTCGCGTGTAGCCGGATTCGCTACGAATCCGGCTCCATGCGTGGCAATTCCGGTCACAGCCTTCGCTGTCAGCGCCAGAGGCAGCGCGTGTCCAGGTGGTAGAAGTCCGACGGCACGAACGGGTCCCACGTCTGCCGCACGAAGTAGAGCTGGCTCAAGTCGCGGCTCAGCATGGGGTGGAACTCGTCCTTCTCCGTGTTCACCGACGGACCCAGGTTGGCGGCGGGCGTCCAGGTGCCCGCGACGTTGAAGCTCACGTACAGGTCTCCCAGTCCGTAGCCTCCGGGGCGGTTGAGCGAGGCGAAGACGAGCACCCGCCCATCCGGGGACACCCACGGGTTGTACTCCCACGAGTCAGGGCTGTTCACCGCGGGGCCCAGGTTCTCCGGCGCGGTGTAGTGATTGCCCTGGCGCCGGACGCGGTACATCTCGAAGTCCGTATCGAACGTGCCGCTCGCGAAGTAGACGGTCCCGTCGCGCGTCACGCTGGGGTACAGCTCCTCCCTCGGCGAGTTCACGAGCGGCCCCAGGTGCTCGGGCGCTCCCCAGCCGTTGCGGACGCGGTGCACGACCCAGAGGTCTGTGTCCGTGCGCTCGGCGCCTCCGTTCGCGGGGCGGGTGGAGGAGTAGAAGAGGGACTGCCCATCCGGAGAGAGGAACGGATCCGAGTCCTTGTACGTGCCCGAGAACGACACCACTTCACCGGGCCCCCAGTGGCCGTTCTTCAGCTGGGTCACGTAGATGGCCTGGTACGGCGGCGTGTCCGAGTCGACGTGGTAGTACGCCGTCTTCCCGTCCGCGGACAGCGCGAGCCGGTACTCCGAGCGCTCCTCCAGGGAAATCTCTCCGGGCGCGAAGAGGCTGCCTCCCGGCTCGCACCGGGGCCGCGACCCGAACGCGAACTCCGACTCCAGCTCCTGGGCCCCTGCGGCACCGGACACCGCCACCGCGGAGACGGCGAGGAGGACGTTCATCGACCACTGCCTGGCGAAACGACGCATGTGCATCTCCTTTGTTGAAGGCACCGTCGCCCGGCGGCGGCGAAGCGGTCCAAGGAGATGTGACGAACCGTGGAGGGTCAGGGACGAACGGTGGAACGCAGCCTCACGTCTGCAACTCGAGCGCGCGTTGCACCTGCGCGCGGTAGCTGCGGCCCGAGGTCAGCCGGGTGCCATCCCGCAGGACGAACACGTACTCACCGGGAGGGAGTGGCTCCACCTCCGCGATGCGATCCAACCGCACGATGAATGAGCGGTGCGCACGCAGGAATTGCCTGGGGTCGAGCTTCTCCTCCAGCGCCGCCATCGTCTCGCGCGTGAGGTGCGACTGCTTGCCCACGTGCACGGCGACGTAGTTCCCCTCCGCCGTGAGGTAGTCGATGTCCTCCACCGGGAGGAAGCGCATGCGCCAGCCCACCCGGGCCACGAGCCGCGTCACGTAGCGCTCGGGCGTGGCGGAGGGCCGGGCGGCGAGCGACTCCAGCCGCTCGAGCAGCGCCGCGTCCAGGGAGGATGGCACGGTCCGCCGCCGTTCGCGCGCACGCTCCAGGCTGGAGCGGAAGCGCTCCCGGTCGAAGGGCTTGAGCAGGTAGTCGAGCGCGTTGGCCTCGAACGCCTGCACCGCGAAGTCCCGGTGGGCCGTGACGAAGATGACCGCGGGCGCGGGGCCAGGGGCGAGCGCCCGGAGGACGCCGAAGCCGTCCGGCCCGGGCATCTCCACGTCCAGCAGCACCAGGTCCGGACGCTCGGCGCCGATGGCCGCGATGGCCTCGTGGCCGTTGCGGCACTCCCCCACGAGTTGCATGTCGGGGGCCTCCGCCAGCAGGTCCTTCAGGCGCTGACGGGCGAGCGGCTCGTCGTCGACGATGAGCACGCGCATGGCGGCGCTCATGGAGAGGGCTCCGTGCGGAAGGGAATGGCGAGCGCCACCGTGGTGCCGCCGCCCACCGCATCCCGGAGCTCCAGCCGGTGCGCACCGCCATACAGCTGCACCAGGCGCTCGCGGGTGATGCGCAGGCCCCGGCCGCCGCGCACGCCCTGGGAGATGTCCGCCGGGCGCTCCTTGAGGCCGACGCCGTCATCACGGACCTCCAGGTGGAGCTCGGGCCCCTGGCGCCGAGCGACCAGCGTCACCGTCCCCGGCTCCGAGCCCGGCGCGATTCCGTGCTGGATGGCGTTCTCCACGAGCGGTTGGAGCACGAGGTGTGGGACATGGGCGCCGAGCGCGTCCTGCGCGATGTCGTGCTTCACCGTGAGCCGGTCCGCGAAGCGCACCCCCTGGATGTCCAGGTACGGCTGCAGGGCTCGCAGCTCCTCCTGGAGCGACACCTCCTCCGTGCCCGCGGCGTCGAGCGTGCCGCGGAGCAGGTCGCTCAGCCGCGCGATCATCCGCTCGCTCCCGTTCGGGTCGCGATGCACGAGCGCGGAGATGGAGTTCAGCGTGTTGAAGAGGAAGTGGGGGTGGAGCTGCGACTTGAGCGCGTGCAGCTGCGCGCGGGCCAGCTGGGTGTCCCGCAGACGCAGCTGGTCCGCGTAGTAGACGGCGTGCGCCACGCCGAGCACGGTCAGATAGACGAACGGGTTGGAGAGCAGCGCGTGCTCGAGCACGTCCACGAAGGGCGGACGCTGCGCGTACCAGCCGACCCAGGGGTCCAGGGAGAAGATCATCGCCGCGCGGATGAACGACACGGCGAGCGCTCCGGCCACGTGGAGCGCGACCCGCGACGTCACCTGCCGCCGCTCCAGTGGGAAGCGCAGCCCGAACTCGAGGATGGCCATGGAGAGGGGCACCCAGAGGACGTGGGCCACCATCGACGTGAGCAGCGCATGTCCCCATTCCATCCCACCCACGGAGTGGGACTCGCTCGCGGCCGCCAGGCCGGCCAGCGACCAATAGGCGGTTGCGACTGCCCACCCCTGCCAGGTTCCGCGACGTGCCATGACGCCGCACTCTACGCCCGGCTTATGCTCGGAACGCCATGTCGATCCTCTACGCGGTGCCCCCCATCGGCAATTCGACCAACGCCCAGAAGGGCCCGACGTGCTGGTACTACGCGGCCAAGATGGTGGCCCGCTGCCATGAGCCATGGCCTCCCGCCGGACAGAAGTGGATCTCCCTCATCCGGAAGATCAGCACCTTCATCGCCGACAACGGCCAGAACCTGAACAACCTGGGCGACCAGGAGCTGCTGCAGGCGCACCAGGGCTTCATGGGCTCGACGAAGAACAAGGACAAGGTGCAGCTCAACTCCGCGTTGAGCCGGACGGGGTTCAAGGCCCTGGACCCTGTCTACAAGTGGGACCACCTGCCGGACTCCATGGTCAACCCCACCAATATGCAGCGGGTGCCCATGCCGACCTTCATCCGGCCGCAGGACATGCCGTTGCCGTCCGGCCTCAAGAGTTCCCTCAGTCAGCTTGAAGGAAGGCGGTTCGATGGGCTGGACGAGGTCATCCAGCTGCTGACCGGGCAGCACGGAGAACGGGACGTCCGCTTCTATCGCAGCCAGATTGAAAGCAGCTTCGTCGCCACCAAGAAGCACGACGAACAGGAGGTCCAGGCGTCCCTGCAACAATTCACGGAATGGAGGAAGCAGGGTTTCGCCCGCGGCTATCTGCTGACGATGCTGGGCTTCAAGGGCCTCGACAAGCTGACGACGATGGACATCCTGGGAAGCACCAGCAAGCTCGACGTCTTCATGAAGGCCCACGGCCCGCTCTGGTGTGGCTCCCCGCTCAGCATGGGGGCGATCGACAGCAACACGGCGCACAACTATACGAAGTCAGTCGGCTTCGCCGCGTACAAGTGCCCGCTGGTCGCGACGTCGGGGGCGTCCACGCATGCCATCGCCATCTGCGGGGTCAGCGTCAACAAGGACTGCATCTACTACCGCGACCCCAACTTCAGCGGGCACGTCTTCTTCACGGACTTCAACGCGTTCACGTCTGCCTTTGGTTCGGTCCTCAGGGATCCGAACGTCGGCCTGATGTATTACGTGAAGAACGCCAGCGGAGGGACCACCTGTCAGCAGCTGTCGAATTGAGGCCCCTCCGCGAGCAACTCACTTCGCCTTCGTCTTGAGCGGGACGACCTGGAACTTCGACTGGACGTACTCGAAGGTGCCCAGCTCCTTGCCATAAGCGGAGTCGGGCTCATCCACGTAGGACGTGATGCGGATGACCCGGCCCTTCCGGGGCAGGTGGTAGGCCAGGATGGAGCCTCCCCAATCCTTGAGGTCCTTCCGGGTCAGCCCGGGTTTGCCCTTGGGCGCGATGAGCCCCGCGTTGTCGTAGAGCTGGATGGCCTTATCGAGGGGCACCTCCAGGGCGTTCTTTTCGAGCGTCCAGCCCGACTTGTCACAGCGGTAGACCGCGGTGTTGATGACGGAGTCCCCGGTGCCCACGAGCACCAGGTGGTAGCCCTCCGGATTCTTGAAGAGGGCCGCCTCAAAGGCCGTGAAGGAATCGTTCCCCACGGCCATGTAGCCGTTGGGGACGTCTCGGGACGTCCAGGTCTGGCCCACGGCCTCCTCCGCGAAGTACATCGCGGAGTTGTCCACCGAATCGTCCTTCGACGCGGACGCCACGGCCGTCTTGAGGTGTGCCTCCAGACGCTGGAGCGAGGTCTCGATGTTGGTGGTGGCACAGCCAGCGCTCGCCGCCGGCTTCGCGGGAGGTGCAGAAGCCAACGACAGGAGGACGACAGCCTGCAAGAGCATCACGGTGGATTCCTTTCACGGGGCCATGCCCGGAGCAGGTGGGACTTTACTGGCGGAGCACCAGCAGCCGCACTTCTGTCATGTCTTCCATGGCGTACTTCACGCCCTCGCGGCCCAGGCCTGAGCCCTTCACGCCGCCGTAGGGCATGGTGTCGACCCGGAAGCTGGGCACGTCACCGACGACGACCCCGCCCACCTCCAGATCGTCCCAGGCCCGCATCGCCCGTGACAGATCCTGCGTGAAGAGGCCCGCCTGGAGGCCGTAACGGCTGTCATTCACCCGGCGCAGGGCCTCGTCGAAGTCGCGGAACGGCTGGAGCAGCACCACCGGACCGAAGGCCTCCTCCGCGCACAGCGCCGCGTCTTCCGGCACATCCTCCAGCACGGTGGCATCAAGCAGCGCGCCGCGCCGCCCTCCTCCCGTCAACACCCGAGCCCCTCGCTCCACGGCCTGATGGATCCATCCCTCCAGCCGCCGCGCCGCGTGCTCGTCAATCAGCGGCCCCAGCGTGGTGGATTCATCCCGGGGATTGCCCGCGCGCAGGGCTTTCGCCCTCGCGACGAGCTTCTCCCGCAGGGCGTCGTACAGCGACTCGTGTGCGAGCACTCGCTGCACCGAGATGCAGCTCTGCCCCGCCTGGAAGAAGGCCCCCTGGGCGATGCGGTCCGCGACGAAGTCCAGGCGCCCGGCCTGGTCCGCGTCCACCACGCAGGCCGCGTTGCCACCCAGCTCCAGCACCACCTTCTTGCGGCCGGCTCGGGCCTTCAAATCCCAGCCCACCTTCTCCGAGCCGGTGAACGACAAGAGCTTCAGCCGGTCGTCCTTGATGAAGGGCCCCACGTCCTCCAGGCGAGTGGGCAACACGGAGAAGGCGCCTTCGGGCAGCGCTGTCTCCGCGAGCACCTCCGCCATGAGCAGCGCGCTCACCGGCGTGCGGTCCGACGGCTTGAGGACGAAAGGGCAGCCCGCGGCGATGGCGGGCGCCACCTTGTGCGCCACCAGGTTGAGCGGGAAGTTGAACGGCGTGATGAAGGAGCACGGCCCCACCGGCACGCGCTGCGTGAAGCCCCGGTAGCCCGCCGCGCGCTGAGACACCTCCAGGTTGAGGACCTCTCCGCCGCCGCGCACCGCCTCCTCCGCCGCCGCCTTGAAGGTCTCGATGAGCCGGGTGACCTCCGCCCGCGCGTCGCGCAGCGGCTTGCCCGCCTCGATGCAGAGCGCGAGCGCGAACTCCTCCGCCCGCTCCTGGAAGCGGCGCACGCAGTGCTCCAGCACCTGCTGCCGGGCATACGGCGCCAGCTTGCGCATGGGCCCCGTCGCGCGCACCGCCGCGGCGATGGCCTCCTCCACGGCGGCCGCGTCCGCCACGGCCACTCGCGTGACGACCTCCCCTGTGTACTTGTCGGTGACGGGCAGCTCCGCGTTGGGCTGCCTCGGGCGGTTGGCCACGTAGTACGGGTAGCGCTCAGCCAGCATGACGTTCCTCTCCTTCGCGTGTGTGCCCATGGCTCACGACTCCACCCGGGGACCGGCACCGAGCGCCCGCGCGGTGTCCGTGTAATCAATGGGCAGGTCGATGACGTGCACGCCGCCCGACTCCAGGCAGCGCGTGAGTGTGGCGCCGAACTCGGTGGCGCTCGCCGGGCGGTGGCCTCGTGCTCCGTAGGCCTCCGCGTAGCGGACGAAGTCGGGATTGCCCAACGTCATCCCGAAGTCGTGCAGGCCCATCTCCTCCTGCTTCCAGCGGATCATCCCGTAGGCGTCGTCGCGGACGACAATCACGGTCAGGTCCAGCTTCAGGCGCACCGCCGTCTCCAGCTCCTGCGAGTTCATCATGAACCCGCCGTCACCGCAGACGGCCACCACCTTGCGCCGGGGGTGCACGAGCTTCGCGGCGATGGCGGACGGCAGGCCCGCGCCCATCGTCGCGAGCGCGTTGTCGAGCAGCAGCGTGTTGGGCCGACGGCAGCGGTAGTAGCGGGCGAACCACAGCTTGTACATGCCGTTGTCCAGGCACACGACGCCGTCATCCGGCATGGCGCTGCGCACCTCCGCGACCAGCCGCGCGGGGTAGATGGGGAAGCGGTCATCCGCGGCGCCACTGACGAACTGCGCGTCGAGCCCCGCGCGCGACTTCTCGAACGGCGTGAAGTCCCAGTGCGAGCGCGGCCCCACTCCCTCCGCGATGCGCCACACGGCGTTCGCCAGGTCTCCCGTCACCTGCACCTGCGGGAAGTACACGGGGTCCACCTCCGCCGAGGAGAAGTTCAGGTGGATGACCGTGCGGCGGCCATCGCGCATGACGAACGGGGGCTTCTCGATGACGTCATGGCCCACGTTGAGGATGCAGTCCGAGGCCTCGATGGCGCGGTGGACGAAGTCGCCGTCGGACAGCGCGGCCGTGCCCATCCACAGTGGATGTGTTTCATCCACCACGCCCTTGCCCATCTGCGTGCTGAAGAAGGGCAGCCCCACGCGGTCCACGAAGGCGCGGAGCATCTCCGACGTCAGCTTGCGGTTGGCCCCCGCGCCAATCATCAACAGCGGGCGGCGGGCCGACGCGAGCGTCTCCACCGCCTGGGCAATGGACGCCTCGTCCGCCACGGGCCTGCGCGCGACACCGGGCGACAGGGGCACGGCGTCGGTGGGCTCGCGCGCCACGTCCTCGGGCAGTTCCAGGTGGGTGGCGCCGGGGCGCTCCTCTTCCGCGCGGCGGAAGGCCTCACGGACCGCCGAGGGCACGTGCTCCGCGGAGACGAGCGTGCGAGTCGACTTGGTGAGCGGCCGCATCATCCCGACGACGTCGACAATCTGGAAGTGCCCCTGCTTGCTCACCTTGATGGGCTTCTGGCCGGTGAGCATCACCATGGGCATGGCGCCAAGCTGCGCGTACGCCGCCGCGGTGACGAGGTTGGTGGCCCCCGGCCCCAGCGTCGCCAGACACACGCCCGCGCGTCCGGTGAGCCGTCCCTGCGTGGCGGCCATGAACCCGGCCGCCTGCTCGTGCCGTGTGACGACCAGGCGCATGCCGGCGGTGCGCATGGACTCCAGCAGGTCCAGGTTCTCCTCGCCGGGGAGTCCGTAGACACAGCGCACGCCCTCCGCTTCGAGCGCCTTCACGAACAGATCCGATGCCTTCATGGGGTGCCTCTCCTTCGGTGACGAGGAAGATGTACCCGGGGGCCTCGATTCGTACATTCGTCTGTTTTCATCGAGTCGATAGATGCCGTCTATGATGGCTCCATGGAGCTCCGACACCTCCGCTACTTCTCCGCCGTCGCGGACGCGTTGCACTTCGGGCGCGCCGCGCGGCGGTTGCACGTCTCCCAGCCCACGCTGTCGCACCAGATCCACCAGTTGGAGGAGGAGGTCGGAACACCGCTCTTCGAGAGGGCTCGCACCGGGGTGCGGCTCACGCAGGCCGGGGAGTTGTTCCGCACGTATGCGTCCCGTGCGCTGGAGGACGTGAACGCGGGCCTGTCCGCGGTGGGCGCGTTGCGAGGACTCGCCACGGGAGCGCTGCGCGTGGGCTATCCCCCGAGCATGCGCGGCCTCGTGGTGCCGGCGCTGACGGCGGTGCTGCGCAGACATCCCGGGCTGGCGCTGAGCGCGCAGGAGGCCGTGGTCCGGAAACTGGAGCGGCAGCTGGCGGACGGAAAGCTGGACGTGGGCCTGGGCTATGCGCCCGCGCGCCTGGCGGACCTGGACGCGGAGCCCGTCTTCGACAGCCGGCTCGCGCTCGTCGTCACGCGGGGGCATGCGCTGGCGGGCGCGGAGTCCGTGGGGGTGAAGCTGCTCGCGGAGGAGCCGTTCGCGCTGCTGTCACGCGGCCTGCGGGTGCGCGCCCGCGTGGACGCGCACTTCGCGGCGATGCGGTTCGCACCTCGCATCGCGCTCGAATCGAACGCGGTGGCCACCGTGCTGGCCATCGTCCGTGCGGGCCTCGCCGTCACGGTGCTTCCGGAGCCACGACTCGCGGATGCGGAGCGGCTGGTGGTGAAGCGGCTGTCCCCCGCGCCCCGCTCGGAGCTGGCGGCGCTCCTCTGGCGTAAGGGTGCCCCGCGCACACCCGCGGCGGAGCTGTTCGCGGCCGAGGTCCGGACACGGGCGAAGGAAGACGTGGGTTAGGCGAAGGCTTCAGCCCCAGGGCCGCAGCCAGAGCACCCATCCCGCCAGGCCCAACTGCACGACCAGGGTCAGCGTCGCGCCGACCGCCTGGATGGGATTCGTGCGGAGCAGTCCGACCGCATGCGCCAGCCGCGCCACGAGCAGCGCACCGCCGAAGACATGGAGCGCCGTCGAGTTCCCACCGCTCAGCTCCGCCAACAGCAGCAGGATGAGCGCCAGGGGAACCTGCTCGACGTTGTTGCCATGCGCGCGGATGGCGGACCCGAGGCCGGCATGGCCTCCGTCGCCCCGGAACACCTTGAGCTTCGTGCGGACCATGCTGACGTTGATGGAGAGCGCCAGCGTGAGGAAGGCGTTGAGCGCGGCGTAGAGCGAAGTCACCGGGACCAGGGAGAGCGTGCCGAGCAGGGGATTCGTCAAGGAGAGAGCCTCCAACCACGAGAAGGCTGGGACGCTAGCCGTTTCATGACGCCCGTGGGATGCGACGACTCCGGCGTTGACGCCGCGAGGGTTGACTGTGACCCTGAGTCCCGTGTCATTGAACTCCCAGGCGGAAGCGTTCTTCACGGCATCAGGCGTTCGGCTCCGGCGGCGGGGGGCTCGTCCAGGCGCCTTCAACTGGCTGATGCTCCCGGGCGGGCCGGGGATTGGCTCCGAGAGCCTGTTCAGCCTGGCGGACGCGTTGGACGTTCCCGGGACGTGCTGGATGGTGGACCTGCCGGGAGACGGGTCCAACGTCTCTCCTCCCGGTGCGCCCCAGAATCCCTACGACGTGTGGCCGAGGGTCCTCATCGAGGCCGCCCAGGCACTTCCGAACTGTGTCTATCTGGGGCACTCCACGGGCGGCATGTATCTGCTGTCCGTGCCGGAGCTGGAGTCGCTCCTCGTGGGCCTGGTGCTCGTGAGCACGGCGCCGGACGCGAACTGGCGTGCGCCGTTCTTCGAGATGACCCAGCGCCATCCCCTGCCCGAGGTCGACGCCGCGACCCGGCGTTATGAAGCCGAGCGCACGGATGAACGGCTCCGCGACATCGCGGTGGCGTCGGCGGAGTGGAACTTCACGCCGGAGAGCGTCGCGGCGGGGCGCGAGCTGTTGCGGCGGATGCCCTACAACCGCGCGGCGGTGGACTGGTCCGACCGGAACTTCGATGAGACGTACGTCCACACCTGGTGGCCGCGCTCCCTGCCCACGCTCATCATCAGCGGCGCCGAGGACCGCATCGTCCAGCAGACGCCCTGGTCGCAGCCCGCGTTCCAGGGGCCGCACATCCTCCACCAGCGGGTGGAGGGCGCCGCGCACTTCCCC
Organism: Corallococcus sp. AB018; assembly: GCF_003986945.1. Taxonomy (NCBI): domain Bacteria; kingdom Pseudomonadati; phylum Myxococcota; class Myxococcia; order Myxococcales; family Myxococcaceae; genus Corallococcus; species Corallococcus sp. AB018. The sequence continues at coordinate 38,680 of NZ_RAWR01000063.1, forward strand.
TGGATGGAACGCCCGGACGCCGTGGCTTCCGCGATGCGCGCGCTGGTCGCCCGGATGACGCCACATCCCTGAGTCCCCAGGTCTTGCACCGGCGTACGTCCTCGCCGAGCATCGACCCGTGTCTCCCCTCCCCCTTCACGTCCTGGCTGACCGCTTCGTGCGCACGCGCGCACAGGAAGCCGCGCTCGTCCTGGGCGCGGCGCTGTGCACCGCGCTGTTCGCCCAGGTCTCCATCTCCGTGCCGGGCTCACCGGTGCCCATCACGGGACAGACGCTCGCGGTCGTCCTCACGGCGGCGGCGCTCGGCCCCGGGCGTGGCCTGACCGCGCAGGTCGGCTATCTCCTGCTGGGCGCGGTGGGACTGCCCTTCTTCGCGAAGGGCGCCAGCGGATGGGGAGCGCTCGCCGGTCCGACGGGCGGCTTCCTGGTGGGCTTCCTCCCCGCCGCGTTCCTCGTGGGCCTCGCGGCGCGCCATGGATACGACCGGCGGTGGTGGACGGCGGTTCCGCTCTTCCTCGCGGGCCAGCTCCTGGTCCTGATCATCGGCGTGTCGTGGCTCCACGTGAAGGCCGGGCTCGACTTCGCCACGGCCTTCCAGAAGGGCTTCGTTCCCTTCATCCCCGGGGGAGTGATCAAGGCCGTCATCGCCGGCCTCGTCATGCCGCTTGCCTGGAAGCGCTTCCGGCATGGCGCGCCGTGAAGAAGCGCGGTCATGCCCCGGAACGGCCGAGCCACTCCTCGAACCGCGTCTTCCGCCTGCGCGGCCCCCGGGTGACGGCTCGGCGTGCGCCTCGGCTCCCCATGCGAGCACCAGCGCAAGGGCCAATCTGAAAGGTTGGGACAGGGATGCGTGACCTCCCACATGGGCACGCTAGCATCGCGGATGCTCGCGCAGTGCCGCTCTTTCCCTCAGTCCGAGCTGCGTCCAAAGCCCCTTGATTGCGTCAAGGCGCCGCCCGTCCACCGACCTCCGGAAAGCGTTGGTAGGCGCGCTTGAGTGCATCCAAATGGGCGGGGTTTTCCAGGTCGAGCGGCGCGTCGGTGAGCTGTACGACCCAGCCGCCGGATGCCGTTCGACGCGCTCGCGAGAGCAATTCAGCGTCGCGGGTCGGGTCGGGGAATCCAAGGGTCCGCGAGGCAGCGGCTGACCAGTAGTTCAGCCACCCAAGGTAATAGGGGATCTCTGGTGCGCGGATCTGATCGAGGAGCTTGAGGGCCGGCAGCCCCCGACGTGGGGACGGCGGCCCTTCCAGTGTGGGGGCTGTCTGATACGCGATGTCCAGCGCAGCGTCATCCGGCGTCGCATGCCCCCAGAACGCGCAGGCGCCCTCCGCTACTCGCTCCAGCATCGCCCCCGCTGCCGCGATAACGGCCGCATCTAGCGGTAACTCCGCTTGGACGTCGAGCAGCGGCTGACCGCCCGGTCCGAGGCGTCCCGACCTCCCCCTTCCTGAAACCGTCACGGGGTAGCTCTCGTCGCCATTGCACAGGAGTGGGAGCTTTCCGCGTGGTGTCGCCTCAATGAGCCAAGCGTCGCGTTGAGGTAACTCGATAGGGCGCCCTCCTTTGCCCACTTCCCAATTCAGGCGCAAGCCGGGCAGCGCCCGTTCCATTCCACGGACGACCGCGAGTGTGCGGCCATCATTGGCCACGAGCACTGGCGCGTAGACGGTCAGATCGAGGCGTTTCTGAGTGGTCATCGCTTGCATCCTGTGACGACGACATTGAGGAATCGATTCGCTCGCAACAGCGCGTCTTTGTGCGCTTGGGTGCTCACCCCGATCACGCAGCCATATCCGCATGCCGCCGCTGCGTCTTGCTCCCTTTCTATTTGCTCCAACTCCTTCGCAATCTCCTGCCTCCGGATGAAGTCATTGTACGAGTCGAATCGATGAGTCTTGATCTCCCACAGCACGCGCACGCCAACTTGCAACGCATCGAAGCGCACGCCGCCAACAAGCACATCCATTCCGGGATAACGGTTGGGTGGGAACTTGTCGGCGCATTCATCATGCGGGGCGTCCTCACCCGCGTGGGGCACTGGAACAGGCTCGCAACTGGCGCGGCCCGTCCTATCCACAGGCACAGGTGGCACCGGGGGCTGCCAGTCCTGCCCCGCTGGCTCGGGCTTCAGCTTGGGCTTGCGTTGCGCTTCAGCTTCCCTGGAGGACACCTTCGTTCCTCGTGAGGTCCCTGCTTCTTCGGGGTAGGCGTGGCGGAGTTCGTATGAATCCAGCGCTTCTTTGATGGCGACGGCGACCACCACCACGCCAAGCACGATCACGGCGCCCACAACGATCTCAGGAGCCACCAGAACGCAGCGCCCGACTCCCATGGCACCAGCGCCAGCGGAGGCGACCGCGCATCTTCCCTCAGTGTCGTGGAACTCGATCCGGTCATGGTCGAGGGCCTGATAACACCGCTCCACCAGGACGGGCCAAGGCTGGAAGCCTCACGGACAACGCACTGCCCGCCGTCCGTCCAGGGCAGCGCCGCCGCTCGCTGGAGATGGGCAATCCTTGGGTTGCGCGCCGTCGGTCTTCCAGGGCTCGGAGGAGTCGTAGCGCACGCCGTGAGGAAGAGGAGGAGCGCGGCGCAAGCACGGAGCCTCATGTCTATGAACCGTTCTTCAGCGCAAGAGCGGAGCGACGCATCACGATTGCGCTTGCCGGACATGCCCCGCGTAGCGCTTCGGAGGCGTTCAGCTCGGAAGGGAGCGTGTCACGGCCGATGCAGACAAAGCCGAAGCGCGGGAAATAGTCCGCGGCCGTCGTGGTCAGCAGGTACAGCACTGGGAGTCTGTCTTCATCGGCCTTCGCAAGAACTCGCCGAACCAAGTCGGAACCTACGCCCAGCCCCTTCACCTTCTCCGCGACGGCAACGGAGCGGAGCAAGCCGCCCGTGGCGTAGACCTCCAGCCCGGCGACAGCGAGCAATGTTCCTGCCTGCTCAGTGACATGGAAGTGCGGAAGGTGCTCAGTCACCCCCTGGAGGGGCAGCCCAGCCGAGGAAAGAAGAGCCTGGATCGCAACCAGGTCACCGGGGCGGGCAGCGCGTATCGTGAGGGTCATCGACGCCACTCCTCTTGGGACAGAAGGACCAACACACGAGAGCGCACGTCGTCCCGGCTCTCACGCACGCGCTCCAGTGATTTACCCTTGAGGTCTTCCAGAGCCAATCTTCCCGCTTCAAGCCAGGCACGAAGGGGCACGCATCCCCGCATCCCATCCAACGCCGTACGACGCCCAGCTCCGAGCATCACGAGGGCCGCCCCCTGGACGTCCAGTCCGAGTTCGGCTTCCTGTCGCGGGTGACTTGCGCGAGTGACTCCAGCGCTTCAAGCGTTCCGACGCCGTGACGGTGCTCGCGCAGATGGACGCGGGCGAAGTACTCATCCTCGACGGGCAGCGGCACCTGGGCATCAACAAGCGGACCGAACTGCTCGCCCGAGTGGCCAGGCCTGACGAGAGTTCGGAGAGCCTCCTCGAATGCACACGGCGTTCGCTGGGTGAAATGCAAACGCATGCACCCGGAATGTCTTTGCGGCTCAGGGAGGAGACACGGCGACGCGCTGCCCCACGGCGCCAAACTCCAGGTGTGTCACCTTCGCGCGGGGCGGCCCCAATGCGGGCAGGATGAACCACGCCGCGCCCACCAGGGCCTGGGGCCTGCGCAGCGTCACCCCTGGCTCCAACACCCGCTCCACGATGCCGTCGGGACCGTGGAAGGTGACCCGCAGCGTCTGTGGCACACCGAGCGCCCGGACATAGAAGGCGTAGCGCTCGATGCCGTGGCCCAGGCTCCGGGACGCGAACCCGAGCACCTCCAGGTTCCCCTGCCGCACGGACAGGGGCGTGATGCCGTCAGGCAGGGGCGCGGGCTGGGGCAGCGGCGCGTCCAGGTCATAGGCCCGCAGCGCGGCCTGGGGCGGCACGCCGGGCACGGGGGCGTAGGGCTCCGCGAGCGGCGAGACGAGATACGGGTGATACCCGCGCTCGTGCGCGAGGGCCACGTCCGGAGCCCGCCGGTACGTCATGCGCCCGCTCCAGAACATGAGGTTCAGGTTCTCGAAGTTGAGCGGCGGATCCGAGTCCAGCGCGGCGAAGACGACGCTGCGCTTCGGCGTGTTCCGGGACAGCGCCAGGCCCACCTCGCGCGAATAGCTGACGTACAGCTCTTCGAGGTGCGCGTCCTCGTAGCGCGCCTTCTCCACCGGCAGGGTGATGGCCAGGTGCCAGGCGAGCACGCCCGACGCCGCGAGCCCCAGCACCCCGGTCATCCATTCGGGCCGGCGCGCCAGCCGCCACACCACGGCGGTCATCGCCCCCGCGAAGAAGACCATCACCAGCCCTTCGGCGAGCCCCGGAAGCGTCCGCGTCTGGTCCCAGGACGCGGGGAGCGACTCGCGCATGCGGGTCAGCGCGGGCAGGTGCTCCATGGCCAGCGGCGTGCCGAGCGCCGCCAGCAACAGCGCCGCGAGCGTCGGATGGCGCCACGCGTCCGAGCCCGCGATGGCCAGCGCGGCGAGGACCGCGGGCACTGCGCCCCAGGCAATGGCCGGGACCTTCACCGTGCCCAGCGACAGGACGAGCCACGTCGCCCCCACCCACAGCGCGAGCCCCACTGTCTCCAGGTCCCGCTTGCGCGCGGCGCGCACCAGCAGCCAGCAGAACGCGACCAGGGGCAGCACGTTCGGGAGCGGCTGGAAGCTCGTGCGGTTGACCTCGTTGAGGACGGCATCCAGCGGGCGGCGCCAGGGCCCCACGTCCACGGTCGGATCAGGGAAGAGGTGCGCGCGTGTGACGCGCGACTCCAGGTCATGCAGCTCCGGCCAGCGCCACCCGGAGTAGAGACTCCAAGGCGCCGCCACCACTCCGGCCGCGGCCACCATGGCCAGCACCGTGGCGAGCCTCGGGCCCGGACAGAAGCGCAGCCGGCTCAAGGCCCACAGCGTCGCGGCCACGCCCAGCGGGGTCAGCGCGAGCCCCGTCTTGCAGAGGAAGCCCAGCCCCACCACCGCTCCCGCAGCGAGCCCCCACCGCCAGGAGTTCTCCCGGGTGGCGTGGAAGAGCAGCGCCACCGCCACGGCGTTGCACCCCGCCAGCGTGCAGTCCGTCACGTCCCCGAAGAAGCGCCCCTGCACCAGCTGCCAACCGAAGGGCAGTGCCAGGAACCCCACCGCCGCCAGCGTGGCCCACAGCCGCCCCGCGGGCCGTCTGGCGATGAGGTAGATGGCGGCCCCCGCGGCCAGGTGGCCCAGGAGCGAGGCCAGCCGCAGCGCGAGCGGCGTCACACCCACGACGTGCATCATCAGCGCCCCGAACCAGAAGGGGCCCGTGGGCTTGTGCATCCAGACGTTCGCGGCCCACCAGTGCCGGATGTCGCTCGGGTAGAGCGGATCCTTGTAGATGTGCGGCGTGAAGAAGGTGTCGTGCGTGCCGCGCGCGGCGGCCTGATGCATCGCCTCGTCCCAGTTGTAGATGGCGGGATGGGCCAGATGCGGCGCCAGCTGCGCGAGCCCCCACACCACGAGCGCCACGACAATCAGGCCGTCGAGCTTCGTCCGGTACGGGCCAGGGGCGCGGTAGGTCTGGAGGGGGGCGTTCATCGGAAGGGGGCAATTCACCACCCACGCCCTGGGACCGCAAGCCGCGCAGGAGCGGCCGCCCGAGCCGATTCCGGAGCAGGAACGGACCAGACGCCGCAGGTCCGGACCGTGTGTCCGCCCCCGGTTTCGGGCCCAATCC
>NZ_RAWR01000623.1:0-385 GCF_003986945.1 Corallococcus sp. AB018
CCTCGACAACGCGCTGTCGCTGCTGACGCCGTTCGTGGTGGCCGTGGCCGCCGAGGAGGTCCACGCATCCGGTGTCGTCGCCGTGGTGGTCGCCGGCCTCTACCTGGGCCACCGGATGCCGACCCTGATGTCGGCCGCCTCGCGGCTGCAGATGAGCGCGTTCTGGAAGATGGTGAAGTTCCTGATCGAGGGGCTGGTCTTCCTGGTCGTCGGCCTGCAGCTCCGGCGCATCCTGGCCGACCTGGACACCGGCGCGGGGCAGGTCGCCCTGGTGACCGCGGTCGTTCTGCTGGTCGTGGTCGTCGGGAGATTCGTGTGGATTTTCCCGGCGACCTACATCCCGCGGTGGTCACCCCGGCTGCGTCGGCGCGACCCGGCCCCGCCC
>NZ_RAWR01000624.1:0-384 GCF_003986945.1 Corallococcus sp. AB018
GTCTCAAATTGAATATGAGACTATAACTTTTTTTAGCAAAATGTAATCCCATACTCAAACACTGTCAATTCACTGAAATTGCTCAATTTAAGTTCAATTCAAGTGAATATGATTGAACATTTTCCATTTTCCAGTATCAAGTGAATATTCAATATAAGTTCAATTCAATTCAAGTGAATATTCACTTACATTTTCCAGTCTCAGTTATATATAAGTTCAGTGAATATGATTTAAGTTCAATTCAATCTCAGATTATGTAAAATTGCTCAATTTCAGAAATTTGATTCAACAAATTTCAATTTCAGAAATGTTGATTTTAGAAATTTGATTCAACAAATTTCAATTTCAGAAATTTGATTCAACAAATTTGCTCAAGTTCATGCT
>NZ_RAWR01000625.1:0-384 GCF_003986945.1 Corallococcus sp. AB018
CTCTCGTTCATGGGGCTGATCGGCATCGGCGGCACGAAGATCGGCGACCTCGGCAATCTCGACGATTTCGTCGCGCTCGGCGCGCCGCAGCTCAGTTGGAGCTTCCTCGACTTCGGGCGCAACAAGGCCAAGGTCGGGCAGGCCGAGGCGGTGCGCGACGAGGCGGAGGCGCGCTATCGCGGCACCGTCCTGACCGCGCTTCGCGATGCCGAGGACTCGCTGGCGCGCTTCCGCGAAAGCCGCATCGCGGTCGCCTCGCTGGCGCGCGTGCGCGACAAGGCGGCGCTGAGCGCACAGCTGGCGCAGGACCGCTATTCGGCGGGCACGGCGTCGAAGGTGGCGGCGATCGGCGCGCGCAACGACCTCAACCGGGCGGAGCAGGAT
>NZ_RAWR01000626.1:0-384 GCF_003986945.1 Corallococcus sp. AB018
GATCTTGTCTTCTAGGATCTGGAATCCGGGATCTGCTCACTCAGGCTGAGCTCTTGTCTTCTCGGACCTACTCATTTAGGCCGAGATCTTATTTTCTAGGATCTGGGATCCGGGATCTGGAATCTGAGATCTGCTCACTTAGGCTGAGCTCTTGTCTTCTCGGACCTACTCATCTAGGCCGAGATCTTGTTTTCTGGGCACTAGTTTTGGTTGCTGGTGCCGGCATGTCTTGTAATAGGGATGTCGGCTGCATCACGTTGTTCTGCATCATGAGGTTGACCACGGTTTGTAGATCTGTCAACTTATTTGCCATGTCTTTCAGTTTTCTCATCTTTTCTCCAGCATCTGTCTCTCCATACCTGAAGGTTGCTTTTACTGTAATAC
>NZ_RAWR01000627.1:0-384 GCF_003986945.1 Corallococcus sp. AB018
GTGTACGAGCCAAAAAGGTTCAGCATGTTACGAAAAATATGTTCGGCCAGGCCAAGCTTATTCAACTAATTTGCTTGAAAAGTTTCCTCTATTTTCTCATTCATCCTGACTTTCCTATCTCTTTTGGGAAAGTGGATCAAAATATTTTTGAAAACACGTTGCCTATATTTGCCAAAATAAATGAAAATGTACCAATTGCCTTAAAAACATTTTGAAAATAGGTTTAAGAGTCTAGGAAACGATTTGGCGAACATGTGTATAAGGCAGGTTTGGCTTTCTTTCTCGTTTTTTACTTGTTACTTGGAGCGACCTTTTGTATCTTCATCGGGAGCTTTGAGTAGAGCGTCTAAGTCTTAAGGTTGGTTAAAAATCGGGTGTCTACAC
>NZ_RAWR01000628.1:0-382 GCF_003986945.1 Corallococcus sp. AB018
CTTTCTACTAAATGGAGGTAACACAACTAAGCTAACGAATGATGGAGAAAGATGGCTCAATCAAACAAATGGATAGGACAGTGGAGTTGGAGATGGTTATGGCTGAACTTTAGGATAAAGTTGCCTACATATTCCGAAGATGGGAATCAGGCCTTACGTAGTTCGGTTCGGGTTCAATCGAGTATTAACTCTTTCCTTTTGCGCTCTAACTTTTGCCAAAGCTGTCCTTTCAGGTTTTCAACCTTGCGAGCTCTGTTTTTCTTATTTCTAATTTTTCATGCTCTAACTTTTGCCTAGGTCATCCTTCCGGGTTTTTGGCCTAACGAGCCTCTCAAGGATAATATTTCTTTAACTTGTCCATATTAATCGGTTGCGAAAACCC
>NZ_RAWR01000629.1:0-382 GCF_003986945.1 Corallococcus sp. AB018
ACTAGCACGGGACTTCCAGTTTGAAAACTAATAAGAAAAAGACATCTTTCTCACACTTAAGCTACAAAATCGGCCATCGGGGACCAAAGTCGTGTAACAGCCACGAGTAGGCCCAATGAACGCCTTGAACACCTTGGGAGGGACCAATGTAAGTTGTGAAAACTTACGGAACTAGCACGGGACTCCCGGTTTGGAAACTAAGTCCGAAACGGCACTTTTCTCGCATCTAAGCTTGAAAATAGTCCATCGGGTGACAGCCAAGACAAGGTCCGGGGAACACCTCAAAACACCTAGGGAGGGACCAACGTGAGCTGTGAAAACTTACGGAACTCGCATGGGGCTCACGGTTTGGAAACTAAGTCAAAAAATGCACTTCCGAAAC
>NZ_RAWR01000630.1:0-381 GCF_003986945.1 Corallococcus sp. AB018
TCAGGCCTTTGGCTTAATCTTGTCAAGTCTATCATGGAAACCTCAGGTTATGTTTGAAAAAACTGGGCATGAATGACTTCCTCCATTTGTTGCCAAGTTTGAATAGAACCAAGTGAAAGGTTAGTGTACCAAACAAAAGTTGCGCCAATTAGAGAATTTGGAAAAAGTCATAGTTTCATATAATCATTATTGTTAAACTCACCACATTGGCCTGTAAATCTGGGAATGTGGTCAATGGTTGGCTGGTTTCCATTCCCATAAAAAATGGTAAAATTTGGTATTTTATATCTCATTAGGTACTCGTGTAACCTATTTACCCATTCTGGGTAAGGCTTTCTATAGACAGGAGTCTGGGCCCACCGAGCCATGAGTCCACAAATT
>NZ_RAWR01000631.1:0-381 GCF_003986945.1 Corallococcus sp. AB018
TCACCATTCACGGCGCCAACGATGCGCCGGTGCTGGCGGCGCAGACCGTCAACCAAACTGCAACGGTAGGTTCGGCGTTTTCGCTGACGTTGCCGGCGGGCACGTTCACCGACGTGGATTCCGGCGATTCACTCAGCTACAGCGCTGCCGCCGCCGACGGTTCGGCACTGCCGGCCTGGCTGACCTTCAACGCCTCGACTCGGACCTTCAGCGGTACACCGACTTCGGCCGATGTCGGCACGTTCGGCGTGAGAGCCGTCGCAACTGATCTCGGCGGCCTCACGGCCAGCGAGACATTCAGCATTGCGGTGGGGACAGTCTCCTCGACCGTCAGCTTGTTCTCGGCTTCCGATACTCCTTCGGTGCTGTCGACATCCGATC